>NZ_JACVTV010000230.1:0-266 GCF_016624625.1 Stenotrophomonas sp. S41
ACCCCGCAAACCCACAGTGCCCCGCCTTCGACAGGTTCACGCGGCTGTTGGCAACAGCTGCTGTTGGTGGGTGCCGACCGTTGGTCGGCACATCTGTCAGATATCGAATTAAATCTGGGGTCAGAGCCCGTTGCTTCGCAACGGGATCCGACCCCGTATCGACCAACGGTCGACACCCACCAGAGCAGAGCGCCGTTCTGACAGATCGCGGGAAACTGTCGAAGGCGGGGGGGGGGGGGGGGGGGGGGGGGGGGGGGGGGGGGGGG
>NZ_JACVTV010000231.1:0-261 GCF_016624625.1 Stenotrophomonas sp. S41
CGCTCACACCCCCTCAACCGGACCCACCCCGCCTTCGACAGTTTCCTGCGATCTGTCCGAACGGCGTTCTGCTCTGGTGGGTGCCGACCGTTGGTCGGCACTTGGTTGGATATCGATGTCTGACGGGTGTGTCGACCAAGGTCGACACCTACCAAGAACCGCACGTCCCAGTAGATCCACGCCATGCGTGGATGAATTCATTCGATCTCTGACAGATGTGCCGACCAACGGTCGGCACCCACCAACAGCAGGTTCCAACAG
>NZ_JACVTV010000232.1:0-261 GCF_016624625.1 Stenotrophomonas sp. S41
CCCGACCCCTGACAGATTCCTGCGCGGCGCCACGGAATGGAAGAAGAAAAGCAAAAGCAACGCGGGTCGCGCGCTGCGCTTGCTCGTGCTGTCGTTCATGCGGCTGTAGATCCACGCCATGCGTGGATGGAGCTCTCCCGAGCAAGCTCATCCACGCATGGCGTGGATCTACATGAGCATCCTCCACCGGAAACCGGAATTGTCAGGCGCCCAAAAACAAAGAGGGACGCGGCGAAGCCGCGTCCCTCTTTCAAATTCCGT
>NZ_JACVTV010000233.1:0-259 GCF_016624625.1 Stenotrophomonas sp. S41
CGCTCACACCCCCTCAACCGGACCCACCCCGCCTTCGACAGTTTCCCGCGAGCTGCCAGAACACGGGGTCGGATCCCGTTGCTGCGCAACGGGCTCTGACCCCAATCTGGGATTCGATATCTGAAAGATGTGTCGACCAACGGTCGACACCTACCAACAGCCGCGTGTCGCAGTAGAGCCACGCCATGCGTGGATGAATTCATTCGACATCTGACAGATGTGCCGACCAACGGTCGGCACCCACCAACAGCCACCGGCC
>NZ_JACVTV010000234.1:0-257 GCF_016624625.1 Stenotrophomonas sp. S41
CTGTCGGATATCGAATGAATTCATCCACGCATGGCGTGGATCTACCGGGACACGCGGCCGTTGGTAGGTGTCGACCTTGGTCGACACTTCTGTCAGATATCGAAATTCATCTGGGGTCAGAGCCCGTTGCGAAGCAACGGGATCCGACCCCTTGCCTTTCCGACAGGTCGCGGAAAACTGTCGAAGGCGGTGTGGGTCCGGTTGAGGGGGTGTGAGCCGCATGGGCCCGAGGCATGCCTCGGGCGGGTTGGGCAGGA
>NZ_JACVTV010000235.1:0-256 GCF_016624625.1 Stenotrophomonas sp. S41
TCACCTGCCCGGTCAGGTCACCAAAGCCGTTGTAGGCATAGGTGGTGTGCAAGCCCTTGGGGTCGGTCACCTGGGTTACCTGGTCGAAGGCGTTGTACTGGCTGCCGATCTCCGCCTCCACGCCGCCCACGTCCTCCAGGGTCTGCGCCAGACGGTTCAACGGGTCGAACTGCTGGCGGGTCACGCGCTGCAGGGCGTCGGTGACCGTCTGCGGATTGCCGCTGGCATCGTAGGTGAAGCCGGTGGCGTGGCCGCT
>NZ_JACVTV010000236.1:0-244 GCF_016624625.1 Stenotrophomonas sp. S41
CCTCCCCCGGGGGGGCTGGGCGGGGGAATCCAGCCGGCGCACACCCCCGCCCCGCCTACCCACCCGGCCTCTGACAGTTTCCCGCGGCCTCCACCACGGAAGATCAAGAGAAGAAGGCAAAACCAGAAGCAACAGCCAAAGCGGTTCGCTGGCGGGCTCGGCTGTGCGAGCGAAGCGACCCGCTTTTGCTCTTTTCTGTTGATTTTCCGGGGTGGGCGTGCGGGAACGTGTCCGTGGCCGGGAG
>NZ_JACVTV010000237.1:0-243 GCF_016624625.1 Stenotrophomonas sp. S41
TTTTCGTTTTTCGGGGGCCTGGGTGGTTTTTTGGGGGGGGGCCCCGGGGGGGGGCCCCCCGGGGGTCAGATCCCGTTGCTGCGCAACGGGCTCTGACCCCAATTCGGAATTTCGATATCTGAGAGATTTCATCCACGCATGGCGTGGATCTACTGGCCGGGCTCTGACCCCAGATGAAATTCGATATCCGATAGATGTGCCGACCAACGGTCGGCACCCACCATCAGCAGCAGGTTCCAACAG
>NZ_JACVTV010000238.1:0-239 GCF_016624625.1 Stenotrophomonas sp. S41
CGCGACCTCAACCTTGGCAAGGTTGCGCTCTACCAACTGAGCTATTCCCGCGTAAGCCGCCATGGTACCGGAATTCCGGAACACACACCAGCGATTTCACCTTTCTGACTGCGCGCAAAGCCTTGTGGCCCAACGTGCCCCGCCTTGCCGAGGCGGGAGAAAAACAAGGCCCCTACCGGGGCCCTGTAGAATCTGGAGCGGGAAACGAGACTCGAACTCGCGACCTCAACCTTGGCAAG
>NZ_JACVTV010000239.1:0-239 GCF_016624625.1 Stenotrophomonas sp. S41
TCCCTGTAGGCTCGGTCGCCGCATCCATGCGGCTCACGCCCCCAGCCAACCCACCCGCCCGGCCACGGACAGTTTCCGTGTGCGTCCACCCACGGAAAAGAAAATAGAAAAGCAAAAGCGGGTCGCGCGCTGCGCGCACTCGCTGACCCCTTCTTTCTCCATCCGACATCAGAAACCGCTTCTGCTCTTGCCTTCCGTTCCGTCACCGGGAACCTGTCGAGGCCAGGGCGGTGTGGGTG
>NZ_JACVTV010000023.1:0-45548 GCF_016624625.1 Stenotrophomonas sp. S41
ATCTACTGACGTTGGGCGTTCGTGCCATCCACGCATGGCGTGGATCTACTGACGTTGGGCGTTCGTGCCATCCACGCATGGCGTGGATCTACTGACGTTGGGCGTTCGTGCCATCCACGCATGGCGTGGATCTACTGACGTTGGGCGTTCGTGCCATCCACGCATGGCGTGGATCTACTGACGTTGGGCGTTCGTGCCATCCACGCATGGCGTGGATCTACTGACGTTGGGCGTTCGTGCCATCCACGCATGGCGTGGATCTACTGCTACGCGTTTGCTCTCTGAATCTACAGTAGAGCCACGCCATGCGTGGATGCCTCTGCTCGGGCAATGAGGTTAGTTGCAAAACAATCGGCGAAAAGTTGCATCTCTCTCAATTCTTGACCGCCATCCCTAAAATTCCTTAACAACCAAATATTTAGGAATCGTTGAATGGTCAACGGGGGTAGGGGTTCCTACCATTCTCTCCGTCGCCACTCCCTACCTCCGGCGTGGTGACGCTCCCCTCCCACCCTCCTTCCTCCGGGAGGGGAGCTTCTTCCTTTCATTGTCCGAGAGAGACAACCGATGAATACCATTCTGAAGAAGGTCGCGCTGGCTGCAGCGCTGGCCACCGCTTCGCTGTCCGCACACGCCGCCGAAGCCGAAATCGCTGTCTGGGCCAGCGTCGATGCATCCCTGGCCCTGCTGAAAGCCGATGGCACTGCCCTGGACGATTCGGTCCGGCTGGTTCACAACCCCGTCAGCGGCCGACTGGGCGATTGGACCGATCGCGTCCGCATCTATAGCAATGGCACCGACAAGGACGTTGAAGTGCGCTTGGGTGCTGATCCGGTGCTGCTGCGTGAAGGTGGTGGCGGCACCGCCGTGCCGCTGGCGGTCAGCCTGAACGGCGAAGCCCTCAGCACTACCCCGCGGACCTACGAGGCCAGCAAGATCTTCGACGGTGCGATGGATGGCGCGTCCATCCCGATGGAGCTGCGTATCGCCCACGGCGGCACCGACAAGATCACCGTCGACGGCAAGTACGTGGGCATCGTCACCATCGCCATGGTCCATGCCGCTGGCACCCCGTAACACCCCGCGTTGAACCCCGCGCCGGCCCGACCACCGGGCCGGCCGCACCAGGCACCCCTCCCATGAAAGCTCCCGCACCCGCCGTCACCCGGCTGGCGGTCGCGCTCGCCTTGTCGCTGGCCACGCCGCTGGTCGCGGCACGCGGCGTTCCCGTCGGTTTCGAGGATCTGGTTGAAGGCCAGGTCGAACAACTCGACATCCGCCTGTTCGGCCGCAGCGCCGGGCTCTCACCGGTGCGCGTCACCCTGGAACACGTGCAGCTGGAAGATCCCGCACGCGTGCTGCAGGCGCTCGACCTGCCGGCCGATGCCCAGGCGGCGCTGCTGCCCGCACTCACGCAGCCGCTGGCGCGCAACAGCCACCTGGCCTGCCGCTTCGGCGGCGCCGAAGCCGGCTGCGGCTACCTCGATCCGCCGGAAGACCCCAACACCGTGCGCGCGCTGTATGACGAAGGCGAGGGCGCCGTGCGCCTGTTCGTGGCCAAGCAATGGATCACCGCCGAGCCCGCCGCCGACCGCTTCCACCAGATCAGCAGCAATGCCGAGAACGCCTTCCTGCACCAGCAGACCGTCAACCTCAGCGGCGGCCGCGGCTACCAGGCCATCACCGCCCAGGGCGCGGGCGCGCTGGGGATGTTCCAGCGCGGCCACATCGCCGTGGATTGGAACCTCAACAGCCAGCAGTACCGCGGTGGCCGACGCCGCCACGATTTCCAGTTCGACAACGCCTATTACCGCCATGACCTGGGCCCGCAGCACTACCTGCAGGCCGGGCGCATGGACCGCCGCAACCTGTCCAGCCCGCAGGGTGGCACCTTCAGTTTCAGCATGCTGCCGATGGACCGCTTCGCCGGCCTGCGCATCGGCACCACCCAGGCCTACGTGGATACCGAAGCGGCCGTGCAGTCCACGCCGCTGACCGTGCTGCTGGCCCGCGATGCACGCGTGGATGCCTTCGATGGCGAGCGCCTGCTGCAGAGCTTCTACCTGCAGGCCGGCATCAACGATCTGGACACGCGCCGCTTCCCGTTCGGCAACTACACCATCACCCTGCGCATCTACGAGGACGGCGTGCTGGTGCGCAGCGAGGAAGCACCGTTCGACAAGGGGGGCGACTGGGCCAACAGCAGCGTGCAGTGGTTCATGCAGGGCGGCCGCCGCAATGAGCGCCGCAGTGACCGGTTTGATGGCGAGATGGCCGCCATGGCCGGCCTGCGCGTGCCGATGGGCCGCGACATGGCGCTTACCGCAGGCGTCGCCGATCTCGGCGGTTTCAGCTACGGCGAGCTGCGCGTGGACCTGCGCCACATGTTCACCACCCAGGACGTGCGCGCCAGCTTCAGCGGCATGCGCGGCAGCGATGGCAGCAGCGGCCAGCAGCACCAGCTGTCCTACCGCCGCAAGGCGTCCTGGAACGTCTACCAGCAGCGCATGCGTGGCCGTGCCTGCCAATTTGAATTCGATACCCGCGACCGCCTGGCCTGCGCCGATTCGCTCAGCGCCTCGATGTCACTGCCCATCGGCGGTGGCAACGCCTACGTCGCCTACACCCGCCGCCAGACCTGGAGCCGAGGCACCGTGCTCACCCCCGACCCCGATGACCCGATGGCTGCGCTCGACCCGCTGCTGCCGTGGGAGCCGCGCTACAGCCGCGACCCCAACCTCACCCGCACCTGGCAGGCCAGCTACAGCCGCGTGCAGCGCTGGCAGGAATTCAGCGTCTCCACCCGCGTGGGCGTCTGGCAGCAGGCCACGCAGCGCAGCGTGGGCGACAGCCGCGACCGCGGCATCTTCATCAACCTCAGCCTGACCCGCCTGCAGCGCCGCGACATCGGCAGCTCGCAGCGCCGCTACGCCGTGGATGTGCGCCAGCCGCAGCACGCGCGCCCGGATGTGAACTACGGCGCCAGCCAGACCCTGCGCCAGGAAGTGGATGCCCTGTACCGCGAGGCCACCGTGGACCTGCGCGGCAACAACACTGACCGCTACAGCGCATCGCTGAGCGCCCAGACCCAGAACAAGTACGGCCACACCGGCGCCAGCGTGTCGCATTACCAGCAGCGCGGCGGCGACGAACTGAGCTATACCGCCACCCACAGCTCCGGCTTGGCGCTGGGCCGTCGTGGTTTCTACTGGGGTGGCGGCCTGGGTGCCGAGGCCGGCCTGGCGGTGCAGGTGGATGGCACCGACGACCTGGAGCTGACCGGCGTGGCCGCCGAGCTGCAGGTGGGTGGCCAGCGCAAGCAGCGCCTGGCGCTGGGCGAACGCCGGCTGATGCCGCTGTCGGCCTATCAATCGCACCGCGCCGAAGTGCAGGATGCCAGCGCACTGAACAGCGATGCCGCCATCCGCGTGACCGGCGTGGGTGGCGCGCGCCCGCTGTTCCTCGCGCCCGGCCGCCTGGTGCGCATGCCGGTGCCGATTGAAGTGACCTACACCTTCATCGGCAACGCCCGCGACGTGGCCGGCGTGCCGCTGGGCGGCGCCCGCATCCTCAACGCCCCCGTGCCCGGCACCGGCAGCAACGGCGGTTTCGTGGCCGACTTCCCGCGCCGCGAACGCACCCTGTACCTGCTGCAGGATGACCGCCTGCTGCAGTGCCCGCTGCAGGTCCGCGAGCGCCGCAGCGTGGTGATGCTGGTGGGCGCGGTGAACTGCGAGCCGCTTTCAGTGGCGCAGCTGCCGCCGGATATCCGCCAGCAGGCGCGGGTAACCCGGCTGCTGCAGGAACAGGCGTTGATTGCAGGCACGCAGCAGACCGCTGCGGCAGGAGGTACGCCATGAAGCGCGCGATTCGCGGATTGATGTGGGTGATGTTGAGTACCGCGCTGGTGGTGATGGTGCCGCGGGCGTTTGCGCAGCGGCCGCCGGAGACGCATCCGGTGAGCACGCACCAGGACATTGTGATGAGTTGGGATCGCTCGGCGTTGCCGGGCGATGTGGAGATTCTGCCGCGTCGAACCGTGCTCGGCTATAGCCATACAGACTCGAGCCTGCAGTACGGACTGTTGCATTTCGTTTGCACATCTGAATCCAGCGCCGAACACGGACAGTGCCCGACTGTGGGTCAGGAACTTATAGGAATTGGTGCAAAAACAATCCCGTTAACTTTCACAGAGGCGAGAACGTCTGCCCGCTTTAACTTAAATGTCACGGCTGGCATTGAGAGAGCACTGTCCAGCCGAGTGTGTCTCGGTGACTTCTGGCACGGAAGTCTACTGGCTCCCTGGTCAGTATCTGGAGAGTATTGCCGTTCGAAAGCTGCAGGCACGGGTGCGGAGCTGTGGCTTGAGAAAAATGAGTTGAGCAAACTGGTTGCTGGGGTCTGGACCGCGCGTCTGGATCTGTCGTTGCGTACGCCTGCCAACTCAAATGTGGCGAGCTACAACTTCGAATTCTCCTTCACTGTCACCGACCGCGACGCAGTAGCCATCTACTTCCCGCACTTCGACGAAATCTCCCCACACGTCGGCATGAACCTCCGCTACGACCCCATCACCCAGACTGTGGGTGGCGGCACGACCGTGGACATGTGCCTGTACGACGGACTCGGGTCGCACTCGCCTTACCTGGGTGTAACCGTCCGCGACTCCGGCAGCCGAACACCCGGCCCCACTGGCTTCTCCGCATGGCATCGCGACAGTGGTGGCACCGGCGACAGCGAGCGCCTCGATTACAACGTCACCCTCGACTACAACGGCGCGCCGTTGCCCATGCGCAACGGCGTGGAAGAGCAACTCACCGGCATCGATACCGCCAAGTTGAAGCTGGTGGTGCTGCCCGGCATGAGCCAGCCCGTGTTCTGCGTGGATACACCGCTGCGGCTGGAGATGCCGCGCGTGCCCATTGCCGAGAAACAGGCGGGCTATTACCGCGGCGATCTCAAGGTCGAGCTCCGCGTCCCCACCGGTGTGCCCTGATCCCCACCAGGAGTGTCCATGAAACGTCTTTCTTTCTGTCTGCTGCCCCTCTCCCTGCTGCTGGCGGTGCCTGCCCAGGCCAACCTCACCGTGCATCCCATGCGCACCTCGGTGGATGCCAAACGGGGTACGCAGATCCGCGTCTACTCGCAGTCCGCCCAGCCGCAGTACATCCAGGCCTCACTGCGGCGCATCGTCAACCCGGCCGATGCCGATGAGCGCGAGGTGGAGGTGGAGCCCGGCGATGCGGAGATTGCAGTGACGCCTGCCAAATTTGCACTTTCAGGTGCCGGCAATCGCCTGATACGGGTCATCCCGCTGCAGCCGGTGGAGCGGGAAGCGGCGTATCGCGTGTACTTCGAAGGCGTCAGCGGGCCGGAAGAAGCAACCGCAGACGCCAAGGAGGCCGCCGAGGCGAAGGTTGGTGTCAACCTGGTCTGGGGCGCGCTGGTGAACGTGCTGCCGGCCGATGGCACAGTGCTGCCACGCCTGCAGGGCAATACCCTGCGCAACGACGGCACGCTGCGCCTGGGCATTACCAGCATTTCCGATTGCGTCGGCAACCGCTGCACCGCGCACGACGTCTCCCGCAGCCTGTATCCCGGCAGTGCGCTGCAGCTGCCGTTTGCCGTTGAAGCCGGGCACACCGTGCAGCTGCGCTACCGGCTGACCCGCGATGGTTATCGCGAGCACGTGCAGACCCTTACTCCCTGATCCCCACACCCCGCCTTGCGCTGGGCGCGGGCGGGTTTCTTCTGTATTCCCTGTTAAGGAGACACCTGATGAACAAGATCTATCGCCGCCTCTGGTCCACCGCACGGCAGTGCTGGGTGGTGGCCAGTGAGCTGACTTCACCGCGTGGAAAGGCCTCTTCTACTGTCGGCGCCTCTGCACTGGTGCTGGCCATGGCAATGCTGCCCGGCGTGGGGGTGAATAACGCGCATGCCTATTACTACAACACGTGCCAGAACCCAAGCCAGTACAACTGCGTACCCTTCATGGCAGAAGTGGAGGGGTCGCAGCCAAACACGCTGGTGACGGGCTCAAGGTCCTACATGATGCTTGGCATGAGCAGCTACATGCACGGAAGCTACTCCACCTTGTTCGGCAACTGGTCAAGGTCGGTGGGCAACAACAATGCGGTGTTCGGATTCGACACCCGGGCGAAGCAAAGCAACAGTGCAGTATTTGGTGCCCGATCCGAAGCGGACGGCAACGGTGCTGTAGCGGTAGGCACTAGCGCGTATGCACACGGAGACATGTCCATTGCGATGGGCTACGCAGCGAAAGCCGTTGAGGGCGGCGGCGTCTCACGCATTGCCATCGGTAACGACGCCAATGCGGGTACGTCCGGCTGGACAGGTGCCGTAGCTATAGGGGGACGATCAAAGGCGGAATACGATAGCCTTGCGGTGGGCTACGAAGCCAAGGCCACAGCCGTTCGCTCCGTCGCCCTCGGTCGTGGCTCGGTCGCCACCGAGACAGACACGGTCTCGGTTGGCAACGCAGCCGCCAAAAGCCGACGGCGCATCGTCAACGTTGCTGACGGTGTCGTCAACAGCAGCAGCTTCGACGCGGTCAATGGTCGGCAGCTGCAGCAGGTCATTGACAACAACGCCACTGCAAATGCGGTGATCGCGGCTGGCTCTACGCTTGATGATAAGCAGGCTACGTCCCGTGGGCACTTGGCGCTGTCAGTCGGTCATCTAGCGCAGTCCAACGGTGTTGCAGCACTCGCATTGGGTCATTCCGCCTATGCGGGCGCAGATAACGCAATTTCCCTTGGTAGCGGCTCGCGTGCAGCTGGCGTCGGTGCCGTAGCCTTAGGCGGAAACACCCGCGCCATTCACAGGAATTCTGTCGCACTGGGTGAAGGCTCGGAAACCAGCGGTGACCGGCAGGTCTCGGTCGGCAGCGGCTCGATCAAGCGCAGGATCATCAATCTGAATGATGGTGACGTCAGCGCGACGAGCAGCGATGCAATTACCGGCAAGCAATTGCATGCCACCAACCAGCGCATCGACAGCACCAACCGGGCCATTGCCACGAGCGCCGCGATTTCCGAAGCGAACAAGGCCGTAGCGACGGGCGCTGTCTCCCTGGCCATCGGCAACCTCTCCAAGGCAACTGGTGACGCAACGACCGCCGTGGGACACATGTCGAAGGCGGAAGCACTGAATGGCGTTGCAATGGGCGCGTCCGCGCGCGCTGCGGCAAAGTACTCCGTGGCGCTGGGCAGCAATTCGGTGGCAGGGCACGAGGAGTCTGTCGCGCTTGGCGAGCAATCGCAGACCAATGGCATCAAGCAGGTATCGGTGGGCAATGCCACGCTGAAGCGCAAGATCGTCAACCTGGCCGACGGTGACATCAACGCCACCAGCAGCGACGCGGTGACCGGCAAGCAGATGCACCAGGAGAGCCAGCGGATCAGTGGCTTGGTGAAGCAGGCCCATGGAGGTGGCATCCTGTACCTGGGCGCTGAAAACACCGGCAACGTACTGACCGTCAGCAACAAGGAGGGCGGGAAGCGTTATATCAACGGCGTACAGAACGCCACGCTGAGCGCATCCAGTAGTGATGCCGTTACGGGCCAGCAGCTGTTTGCCACCAACAACAACGTGACAACTGCACAGAGCACGGCAAACAACGCACTGGGAAAAGCCGATGCTCTTGGCGGTCTGGTCAGCCAGGCTGCTGCCAATGGCAACGTTCGGTTGGGCGGTGAAAATACCGGCACCGTGCTGGATGTCCGCAACAAGGCCAATGCCAGTCGTGTAATTGACGGCGTGACCGCCGGCAAGGTCGGCACCGACAGCAACGAGGTTGTGACCGGCAGGCAGCTTCATGCAACCGAAACACGGATCAATGCCGTCATCAGGACGGCGGTGGGCGCGGAGGCCGTTGCCAATCGGGCGGACGCAAAAGCAGATCTGCTCGGTGGCCTGATCAACGAAGTGGCCGGCGATGGCGACGTGCGTCTGGGGGGCGCCAATGCGGGCACCGTGCTGGATGTGCGCAACAGCGCCGATGCAAATCGGACCTTGAGTGGCCTCGCCGATGGCACCATCAGCGCAACCAGCACCGAAGCTGTGACTGGCAAGCAGCTGCAGGCCACCCATGATCGTCTGGCAACGGCGCAGTCGCGCGCCGACGCCGCATTTGCTGATGCTTCCGCCGCGCAGACGACCGCCAACCAGGCCAAGGCCAAGGCCGATGCAACCGGTAATGCCGTAGCCACCTCGGCGGTGATTGAAGATCGCAACCGCGCGACCGCCACGGGCAGTCTGGCAATGGCGATGGGCGAGGCTGCCAAGGCCAATGGTGTGGCAGCCTTTGCCATGGGCCATAGCGCCATTGCCAATGGCAACAATGCCGTGTCCGTGGGCAGCGCATCGGCCGCCTCGGCCAAGTTCGCGGTGGCACTGGGCGGCAATGCCAAGGCAAAGCACGAGAACTCGGTGGCTCTGGGCGAGGGCTCCGAGACTACGGGCATCAATGAGGTATCGGTGGGCAACGCCGCGACGGATCTGAAGCGCCGCATCGTCAACGTGGACGATGCACGTCTGACCGACAGCAGCACCGATGCGGTGACCGGCAAGCAGTTGTTCGTCACCAACGAAAAGGTCCGAGCGAATGAGGGTGTACTTGCAGGCCACACCAGCGACCTGGCAACGCAGTCTGGCCACATCGCCGACAATCGACGCGATCTGGATGCGCTGCGCTCGGAATTCGAGGACTTCGATCCGGACCTGGATGGCGTCGTGAAGTTTGCTGCCGACGGAAGCGTGGATATCGCCGGCGGGAAGCTACGTGGTGTGGCCGCGGGTGATATCAGCTCTTCAGCGAGTACAGACGCTGTGAATGGTGGGCAGCTCTTTGCTAGCAATGAGCGAATCGCCTCAATGGAGTACGGCGGCCGCTTCTTCAAAATCGGTACTGATGAGTATAGTGAAGATGCCTATGCGGGCTGGTTCGGTGTTGCCATCGGTGAGTCTGCAGAAGCATCCAGGGTGGGTGAGGGAGGAGTTGCGGTTGGTGGTTTTGCTAGCGCACTGGGTACCAACTCTGTTGCGCTGGGACGGGGGTCCCAAGTTATCCAGTCCGCCACCAAAGGGTTCGCACTCGGCGCTAGCTCTAGCGTTGATGCGGAAGGAGGAATCGCTTTGGGTGCAGACTCGAGGGTGACGTCTTCCGCAAGAGGCAGTGTTGCAATTGGTGAAGGGTCCATCGCTGATGTGGCTGGAACGGTGTCGGTTGGTGGCGAAGGACTGGTGCGCAGGATCACTAATGTCGGACGTGGTGCGGGCCTGTCCGACGCCTCTACGGTTGCTCAGCTTGATGACGCCCTTCGGACTTTGGGCGCGGGCGCAGGCATGGATAGCAGCGGCAACATCATCGCTCCCACCTACAACATCCAAGGCGGCACCCAGAGCAATGTCGGCGATGCCCTCGCCGCACTCGACAGCGCCGTGGTCACTGCGGACAGCCGCGTGGACAACCTGGAAGGCAAGCTGCGCTCCGTATTCCTGGATGGCCCGTCGGTGCGTGCCGATGGCCTGAATCAGCTGGTGCTGGCAGGCGCCAATGGTTCGGTGCTGACCAATCTGGCCGACGGCCGCGTTGCCGCAGGCAGCCGTGATGCTGTAACCGGTAGCCAGCTGTTTGAGGCGAAGCAGGAGATCGCCCGCAACCGCAATGATCTGAATGACCTGCGCGGTGAACGTGATGGGCTGCTGTCGCGCGGGCTGATGGCGGCGGAGCAGGGCAACGTGATCGATTACGGCGGCGCGCGATTGACGGGTGTTGCTGATGGGGTGCTCAGTCCGCGTAGCAGCGATGTCGTAGTCGGAAGTCAGCTCTATGCGAGCAATGAGCGAATTGGCGCTGTTGAAGGGAAAGTGCGCAACTTTGCATTCGGTGTGACACCCTACGAGGATGATGATTCTGATCCGCCGATGGCGGGGAAGTTCGGCGTTTCCATAGGTGACTGGTCGAAGGCATCCCCTGATTCAGAAGGTGCTGTTGCGGTTGGATTTGCCGCAGTGGCATCCGGCAAGAATTCGGTTGCACTTGGGCGCGGTTCACACGTCCACAAGAGCGCCGAACGGGGGTTCGCGGTAGGAACAGAGTCTCAAGTGGGTGCATTCGGCGGTATCGCATTGGGCGCAGCCAGCGTGGTTGGGACATCTGCCTTCAACGCTGTCGCCTTGGGCGCAGAATCGATAGCTGAGGAGGCCAGTACTGTCTCAGTTGGGCACAGAGGCCTCCAACGCCGCATCGTAAACGTAGCCAACGGCCGCAACGCCACCGATGCCGCCACCGTCGGCCAGCTCCGCGGTGCGCTCGCCACCCTCGGCGGCGATGTCGACGCCAACGGCAACATCATCAACCCGACCTTCAACGTGCAGGGCAGCCAGCAGTCCACCCTCAACGAGGCCTTGTCCAGCCTGGACTCCGCCGTCGTCACCAACACCACACGCACCGAGCGCGTGGAATCCCAGCTCCGCTCGGTCTTCCAGGACAGCCCGACCGTCCGCAACGACGGCCTGAACCAGCTCACCTTTGCCGGTGCCAACGGCATGGTGCTGTCCAACGTCGCCAACGGTGCCATCGCCGCCGGCAGCCGCGATGCGGTCAACGGTGGTCAGCTGCATTCCATGCAGCAGCAGCTCAACGGCCGCATGGACGGGCTGGAGCAGCGTATCGACGGCCAGCCGCAGGCACCGCAGTCGCGTACGCTCACCGTGGCTGCGGCGGACAGCGGCGCATCGTCCGCCCCGGCGGCCACGCCGGCCGCCGACGAGCCGGCTGCACCGCCGCCGTCCAGTGGTGACAACAAGGTCGTGGCCGATGCCGGCAACGCACCGAAGTCGTCGCCGCAGCCGCAGGCCGATGCACCCAAGCCAGAATCGCCCAAGCCGCAGGTGGATACCGCCGAACTCGAGAAGATGCTGGCCCGTGCCAACGAGTACAGCGATGGCATCTCCCGCGAGGTGGACCGCCGCCTGGACAAGATGGACAAGCGCTTCAACCGCATGGCGGCGATGAGCAGCGCGCAGAGTGCGATGGCCATGAACACCGCCGGCCTGAACACCTACAACCGCCTGGGTGCGGGCGTGGGTTACAGCGAGGGCGAGTCGGCCATGGCCGTGGGCTACCAGCGCGTGTTGAACGACAAGGGCTCGGCAACCTTCAGCCTCAATGGTGCCTTCACCAACAGTGGTGAACGCAGCATGGGCGTGGGTGTGGGCATTGGCTGGTAAGCCGTGACGCCCCGGCGTGGCGCGCAGAAGGATGCCCGTTGCGCCGGGGCACTTCAGAGGGAGATGGCGATGTACAAGAAGTTCAGCCGCTTCATGACCTACCGGCGCTTCTATGTGTGGCGCGCGCGGTACAACTATGTGGTCCGCAGCATCAACGGATGGACGCTTGTCTACGCGCTGCTGGTGCTGGGGCTGGTGTATTCCTGCTGGATCATCTGGAAGATCAGCAACCCGCCGGTACCGCGCGTGCATCCGGAGGCTGCCAAGGTGCAGGTGCGGTTGATCCAGGAGCAGTCGATGCATCGCGTGGCCGTGGCACTCCACGGCGGCGGCAAGCCCGGGCAGGATTACACCACGGCCGACGAGGTACGTGCGGCGACGCTGCGCGCGATGCGGGCGCGTGAGGTGTATTTGGGCGAGGAATCCAAGCAGCTGCAGGCCGACATGCTGGCGGATATCTCCGATTACATCCGGGCGACGGGTGTGTGTGCGCCTTTCATCTGCTGGCATGTGAAAGAGAGCGTCGCGCAGCTGCAAAGGGCAGGGCAGCGCACGGCTGCACTGGATGAAGCGCTGCGGCCGATGTTGGACCTGCCCAGCGGGGCGCTGCCGCCACTGGACGGAGGCCTGGACCGGTTGCAGAACTCGTGGTCCGACCCGTTCCAGGATGTGGTTTTCCACGGCTGGATGCTCAGCGACATGCAGGTGCTGCACGAGCGCATGATGAAGGAGTACCCGCAGCGCGAGCCGATGCCGTGGTTGTCGCGGTTGATGGACAAGCCGCTGGACCCGCGTTACGCGATGTGATGCGTTGGTGGGTGTAACGCCGCTGCGCTCGCCCGGGCATGGCCCGGCGCTACCCTTGCGGTGCCGCGCGGAAGAGCAGCCGATCATGGGCTCGGCTCTACAGGGGCGGCGCGATGTAGGCGGCGATCTCCGCTTCTGCCAGCAGCTGCCGCAGCTGCGCGATGGATGCCCGCCGCATGGGTTTCTCATCCACCGGTGACAGCGGTGCCTGGCGCAGGGCGTCGTACGGCAGCACGGCCAGGTCGAAGGTCAGTTCCTCCGCGCTGAACACCCACACCGGTACGTCCAGGTTGCGCTCGCGGTCCAGGCGCAGGCGGCGCACGCGCGATTCGGCAGGGATGCCGTGTTCGTCGAGGAAGCGGTGCACGGCTTCCGGGTCATCGCTGTGCACGTGCAGCTGCACGGGGCTGTTGCTGTCGGCGGTGCCGTCCAGCACCGGACCGACCAGGCGCGGGGCGAAGCCATGCAGGAATTCCAGGGCGCGCCCTGCGGCCTCGCGGCGGCGCTGCAGGTCGTTGCCGTGCTCGGGCCCGGCGAACAGGCGCTGGTACTCGCGCAGGGCGTCTTCGATCTCGACGTTGCGGGGCAGGGAGGCATCGTCATGGATGCCGAGGCGGCTGGCGGCCTTCAACTTGGCTCGGTGGTAGTCGCGGATGCCGCCTTCGGCCATGAGGCGGGCGGCTTCGTGGGCGAGGCGGTGGCGCCGCTCGCGGGTCTGGCTGGCAGCATGCTGACGTGCCCGATGCATGCAAAGACTCCTGATGCGACCTGGGGACAGGTTAGCGCAGTGATGTGACATCTGCGTGGGGGGCGGGCGGTTCCTGTAGAGCCGAGCCCATGCTCGGCTGCACTACGGCAGTGCCAACCAACGGTTGGCACCCACCAGAGCAGGAAGCGCCAACCAAGGTTGGCATCTACCGGTAGCGCCGGGCCATGCCCGGCGGATGCCCAAGCAGTGCCAACCAACGGTTGGCACCCACCAGGCAGAGGCAGAAGCAAAGGCAGTGCCAACCAACGGTTGGCACCCACCAGGCAGAGGCAGAGGCAAAGGCAGTGCCAACCAACGGTTGGCACCCACCTGTACCGGCACCCGTACCGGCCTTAGAAGATATCGAACGCGGCGGCGTCGGCCTGCGGGGTGTTCTGCAGGTTGAGGTCGTAGTCGGTCAGGCGGTCCATGTCCTCCACCTTCACCCACTCCACCGCGCCGTTGAGCGTGGCCTGGACCATGCCGGCCGGCGGTTCGTTCTCGGCCAGCGGCACGTCCTTCAGGGCCACGCGCATGTAGTCGATCCAGATCGGCAGGGCGGCCTTGCCACCGTATTCGCGGTAGCCCAGCGAGCGGAAGTCGTCGCGGCCCACCCAGACGGTGGTCACGTACGGGCCGCCGAAGCCGGAGAACCAGGCGTCGCGGTGGTCGTTGGTCGAACCGGTCTTGCCACCCAGGTCGGCGCGGCCGAGCACCTTGGCGGCGGTACCGGTACCGCGCTGGACCACGTCGCGCATCATCGACACCAGCTGGTAAGCCGTACGGGCGTCGATCGCGCGCGGGGCGGTGCGGGCGTCCGGGTTGACCGGCGCGGCCGGGGTCTCGGTGGCTGGCTTGGCAGCCGCCGTGGCATCGGGCTTGGGTGCCGGGGCGCCGAAGTTGAAGCCGTCCACCACCTGGTTCACCGGCTGGTCGCTGGTGCCGGCGCACTCGCGGCAGGCCAGGGCCGGGTTCTCCTTGAACACCACGGTGCCGTCGCGGTCGGTCACCTGGTCGATCAGCCAGGTGTCCACGCGCGAGCCACCGTTGGCGAACACGGCGTAGCCGCGGGCCACCGACAGCGGGGTGAGCGAGGCGGTACCCAGCGACATCGACAGGTTCGGCGGCAGTTCCGATTCGGCAAAGCCGAACTCACTGATGTACTTGCGCGCGTAATCCACGCCCATGCCGTCAAGCAGGCGCACCGAGACCAGGTTGCGCGACTGCACCAGCGCTTCGCGCAGGCGCATCGGGCCGCGGAAGCCGCCGCCGTCGTTCTGCGGGGCCCAGGTCTTGCCGCGGCGGTCGCGGAACACGACCGGGGCGTCGAGCACGATCGAGGCCGGGTTGTAGCCCTTGTCGAAGGCGGCCGCGTAGACGAACGGCTTGAAGCTCGAACCCGGCTGGCGGCGGGCCTGGGTGGCGCGGTTGAACTTGTTGCCGGAGAAGCTGAAGCCACCGACCAGAGCCTTCAGGGCGCCACTGTGGGCATCCAGCGAGACCAGGGCGGACTGGCCGCGCGGGATCTGGTCCAGCAGCCACTCGCCTTCCTTCGCACCAGCGCGCACGCGCACGATGTCGCCGCGCTGCACCAGCTTGCCCGGGGTCTTGTTGGTCCACTTGGCGGCGCCGGCCGGCAGCACGATCTCGCTGCGGTTGGCCAGGACCACGGTGGCGCTGCCGTCGGCGCCGGTGCTGGCGACGATGGCCGGCAGCAGGCCAGCCTGGCCGGCGATGCCGCGCAGGTGCTCGGCCAGGGCAGCGGCGTCATCACCGGCGCCCAGCTGCACCTGCTTTTCCACGCCGTGCCAGCCGTGGCGGTGGTCGTACAGCAGCAGGCCGTCACGCACGGCCAGGTTGGCCGATTCCTGCAGGGTGGCATCGATGGTCGTGGTGACGTGATAGCCCTTGTTGACCACGTCACCGCCGAAGCGGGCGATCATCTCCTGGCGCACCAGCTCGGCCACGTACGGGGCGTACACCTCCACCGGCGGCTCATGCGGGGTGGCGTGCATCGGCACGGCCTTGGCCGCATCGGCCTCGGCCTGGGTGACGAACTTCAGGTCGGCCATGCGCTGCAGCACGTAGTTGTCGCGGCGCTGGCGGGCACGTTCCGGGTTGGAGATCGGGTTGCCGGAGGAGGGGAACTTGGGGATGCCGGCCAGCGAGGCCATTTCGTCCAGGTCCAGCTCGTTCAGCTTCTTGCCGTAGTAGAACTCGGCGGCGGCGGCCACACCGTAGGCGCGGTTGCCGAAGAAACTCTTGTTCAGGTACAGCTCGAAGATCTCGTCCTTGCTCAGCTCGGACTCGATCTTGCGGGCCAGCAGGATCTCGGCCAGCTTGCGGGTGTAGCTGTACTCGGAGCTGAGGAAGAACTGGCGGGCGACCTGCTGGGTGATGGTCGAACCACCCGGCACGCGCCGGTCGCTGGTGGTGGCCAGCAGCCAGACCGCGCGGGCGATGCCCTTGTAGTCCACGCCGCCATGCTCATAGAAGCGCGCATCCTCGGTGGCCAGGAAAGCCCGCTTCAGGTTCTCCGGCACGTCCTTCATGGTGACGGGGGTGCGCCGGGTCTCGCCGAAGACGGCCATCAGCTTGCCATCGGCAGCATAGACGTACATCGGCTCCTGCATTTCCACGTCGCGCAGGGTCTGCACGTCGGGAAGCTTGGACGATACGGCGTAGTACAGGCCGCCGAGGGCGGCAGCACCAACCAGCGCCAGGACCAGGACAACAACAAAGATCCAGCGCAGCCAGCGGCGGAGACGAGTCATCGGTGTCAGATTCCGATTGCGAATTTCGTGGTCGCAGAGTATAGATTACGCAAGGTAGCGGCTGGGGCCGGTGCCGGGGAACGCAAGGGGAATTGCCAGGGGCTGCGTGTTCATCCTGTGAGGGATTTCACAGCAGGGCGGTTGCCATTCGCTAAAAATACGTTATTAATGCGCGGACGCAGATCCTGTGTCCAAGTGCCCGTCGGCAGGGGAGAAACCGTGGGGCTCATCCCAAAAAGTCAGTCGCCGCTCATTGGCGTCGACATCAGTTCGACTGCGGTAAAGCTGTTGCAGCTTTCCCGCAGCGGCAACCGTTTCCGCGTGGAACACTACGCCGTGGAACCGTTGCCGCCGAATGCTGTGGTTGAAAAGAACATCGTCGAGGTGGAGGCCGTGGGTGAGGCCATCCGCCGGGCGATGAACCGTTCCGGCAGCAAGGCCAAGCTGGCGGCGGCCGCCGTGGCCGGTTCGGCGGTGATCACCAAGGTGATCCCGATGCCGGCCGACCTCGACGAAGGCGACATGGAAGCCCAGATCGAGCTGGAAGCGGTCAACTACATTCCGTACCCGATCGAGGAAGTGAACCTGGACTTCGAGGTGATCGGGGCGATCCCGAACAACCCGGAGATGGTCCAGGTGCTGCTGGCTGCCTCGCGCTCGGAAAACGTCGAGCTGCGCCAGTCGGCGCTGGAGCTGGGCGGCCTGCAGGCCAAGGTGATGGACGTGGAGGCCTTCGCGGTCGAGAACGCCTTCGCCCTGGTGGCCAGCGAGCTGCCGGTGTCCCACGACGGCGTGGTGGCCCTGGTCGACATCGGCGCCACCATGACCACGCTGAACGTCCTGCGCGGCGGCCGCAGCCTGTACAGCCGCGAACAGGTGTTCGGTGGCAAGCAGCTGACCGACGAGATCATGCGCCGCTACGGCCTGAGCTACGAGGAAGCCGGTCTGGCCAAGCGCCAGGGCGGGCTGCCGGAAAGCTACGAAGTGGAAGTGCTGGAGCCCTTCAAGGAAGCGACGGTCCAGCAGATCAGCCGCCTGCTGCAGTTCTTCTACGCAGGCAGTGAATTCAACCGGGTCGACCACATCGTGCTCGCCGGCGGTTGCGCCGCGCTGGCCGGTCTGCCGGAGATGGTCGAAGAGCAGCTGGGCGTGCCGACCGTGGTCGCCAACCCGCTGGCACAGATGACCCTGGGCCCGAAGGTGCAGGCGCAGGCGCTTGCCCAGGATGCCCCCGCGCTGATGATCGCTACCGGTCTGGCACTGAGGAGCTTCGACTGATGGCACGCATCAATCTATTGCCTTGGCGCGCCGAACGGCGCAAGCAGCGCCAGCGCGAGTTCGGCGTCATGCTCGGCATGGCCGCGCTCGGTGGCCTGCTGCTGTCCCTGCTGATCTGGTTCTACTACGACATGCAGGTCAGCGGCCAGCAGGAGCGCAACGCGTACCTGCAGACCGAGATCGAGAAGGTCAAGAAGCAGAACGAGGAGATCAAGCGCCTCGACGAGCAGAAGAGCCGCCTGCTGGCGCGCAAGGCCGTCATCGAACAGCTGCAGGCCAAGCGTTCGCAGATGGTCCATCTGTTCGACGCGCTGGTCCGCACCATTCCCGATGGCGTGGTGCTGACCGCCCTGACCCAGGACGGCGACATGCTCACCCTGGAAGGCCGCACCCAGTCCAACGCACGCGTTTCGGCGTATATGCGCAACCTGGAAGTGTCCGGCTGGATGACCAACCCGGAACTGTCGATCATCCAGGCCAGCGCACCGGACAAGGACGCAACCCAGGGCAGCCTGTTGGCTGACATCAAGGCCCTGCCGTATACGTTCAAGGTCACGGTGAAGCTGCCGGCGCAGAGCGACGAGACGACCACCCCTGGCCTGAATGCCGATGGCTCGGTGGCGACGCCTGGTGCGGCTGCTCCGGCTGTCGCGCCGCTGGCGGCCGCCCCGGATGCGGCCGCCCCGGCAGCTGGCCAGGCTCCGGCACAGCCCGGCGCTGCCCCGGCGGCAGCCCCGGCACCTGCTGCTGCTCCGGCGAACAGCCCGGCTGCCCAGCCCGCGCCGGCCGCCCCGGCCGCCAAGCCGCCGGCCCCGCCCAAGCCTGAGGGGAGCCGCCTGGCGCAACCGCCGCAGGCCTTCCATGCCCCGCTGCAGGGGGACCGCGCATGAGCAAGAAAGTCGACCTCAAGAGCCTGGACTTCAACGACATCGGCAACTGGCCGCGGAACGCGAAGATCGTGTTCTGCACGCTGATCGCCCTGGTCATCATGTTCGTGGCGTACATGCTGCTGATCAGCGGCAAGCGTGAAGAGCTGGAAGGGCTGGAAGGCCAGGAAACCACGCTGCGCGAGGAGTTCAGCAAGGAACAGGCGCGTGCGGTGAATCTGGAGCCGCTGCGCCAGCAGCTGGCGCAGATGGAACAGGTGCTGCAGCAGATGCTGCGGCAGCTGCCCAGCAAGACCGAAATGCCGGACCTGATCATCGACATCTCGCAGACCGCGCTGTCCAGCGGCCTGACCAACCAGCTGTTCGAACCGGAACAGGAACAGATCAAGGAGTTCTACGCCGAGAAGCCGATCAAGCTGAAGATGGTGGGCAGCTATCACCAGTTCGGTGCGTTCGTCAGTGGCGTGGCCTCGCTGCCGCGCGTGGTCATCCTGACCATGCACGACATCAACCTGAAGCCTGTGGACAAGGCCAGCGGCACCAGCCGTGCCGGGGCGCTGGAACTGTCCGGCACGGTGAAGACCTATCGTTACCTGGATGATGCCGAGGTCGCCGAACAACAGACCGTTGAAGCGGGCAAGGAGGCGCAGCCGTGATCCGTTCCTTCATTGCACGGGGTGGCATGGCCATGGCGGTGTTGTTGCTGGCCGGTTGCGGCCGCGGCATCACCAGCACGCCGGGCGACGCCCCCAACCTGGAAAAGTGGGTTGAAAGCGAGCGCGCACGACCGGCGCAGCCGCTGGAGCCGCTGCCGGTGATGCAGCAGTTCGAGACCTTCGAGTATTCCGCGCAGGGCATGCGCGATCCGTTCACCGATGCCTGGGCCAATCCGCAGCAGGGGGCTGGTGGAACCCGTCCGGATCCGAACCGGCGCAAGGAGCCGCTTGAAGGCTTCCCGCTGGATGCGCTGGACATGGTGGGTACCATCGGTACCGGAGGCGGCACGGTCGCCCTGGTGATGGGGCCCGACAAGGTGACCTACCGGGTGCGCCCGGGTGGATACCTTGGGCAGAGCGACGGGCGGGTCACCGCGGTCTACGAAGACCGCGTGGAACTGATCGAACTTGTGCCGGACGGTGCGGGGGGCTGGCTGGAACGTCCGGCCACGCTCGCGCTCGATGATCAATGATCGTTTACTGGGGATAGCACGATGACTTTTCACCAAGCCAAGGGGCTGCGACCCATCCGGCGCTCTACCTTGAACCGCATCAGCGCGCTGGGAGTCGCGCTGATGCTGGCCTGCGCCCCGGCGCTGGCTGCCGCACCGGCCGAAAAGCCGGCAGGCACCGCCGTAGCGACGCAGGCCTCCGCGCCGGCTTCGCTGTCGGTGCAGCGGATCGATTTCAAACGTGGCGATGACGGCAGCGGCCGCCTGATCGTCCAGTTCGACGGCCAGGGCGCGATCCCTGACCTGCGCACGCAGGACAACAGCGTGGTGGTCGACGTCGGCAATGCCCGACTGCCGGCCAACCTGCAGAAGCCGCTGAACGTCACCGACTTCGCCACGCCGGTGCAGCGCATCGACGCCAAGCCGTCCGGCGCGGGCACCCAGCTGGTGCTGAGCACCGGCGGCGCGGTCGAATCGCTGGCCTACCAGAGCGGCAACGAATACGTGGTCGAGATCAGTGCCCGCAAGGCACCGGCCGCCGTCGGTGCCGTCACTGCCGGCAGCGTCACCCAGGCCGCCAAGGGCGTGCCGGAGCGTGGCTACAGCGGCAAGCCGGTCACCTTCAACTTCCAGGACGTGCCGGTGCGCACCGTGCTGCAGTTGATTGCCGAAGAGTCGAACCTGAATGTCGTGGCGTCCGATTCGGTGCAGGGCAATGTGACCCTGCGCCTGGTCAACGTGCCGTGGGACCAGGCGCTGGACATCGTGCTGCGCGCCAAGGGCATGGACAAGCGCCGCGACGGCAGCGTGATCTGGGTCGCGCCGCAGGCCGAGCTGGCCAAGTTCGAGCAGGAAAAGGAAGACGCACGCATCGCCATCGAGAACCGCGAGGATCTGGTGACCGATTACGTGCAGATCAACTACCACAGCGCCACGCAGATCTTCAAAGCGCTGACCGAGGCCAAGGGCATCGGTGGTGGCGGTGGTGGTGGTGGTGGCGGCGCCGGTGGCAATGGCAGCTCCAGCCAGGAAGACAGTGGCTTCCTGTCTTCGCGCGGCCGCATCGTCGCCGACGAGCGCACCAACACCCTGATGATCAGCGACATCCCGAAGAAGATCGCGCGCATGCGTGAGCTGATCAACGTGATCGACCGCCCGGTCGACCAGGTGCTGATCGAGAGCCGCATCGTCATCGCCACCGATACCTTCGCCCGCGAGCTGGGTGCCAAGTTCGGCATCAGCGGCAGCCGTGACAATGTGTACTTCGGTGGCGACCTGACTTCCACGGCGGACACCCGCAAGTCGCAGGTCGACACCGCCAACACCAATGCCAACGCTGTGCGCGATTGGATCGCCGGAGGCAGCGTGGGCCCGGCGCCGGTGCCGGTTGCCCCGACCATTGCCCGTGGCCTGAACTGGAACCTGCCGGTGGCGTCCACCAGCAACCCCGGCTCGCTGGCGCTGTCGATCCTCAACGCGGGCTACCTGCTGGACGTCGAACTGTCGGCCATGCAGGAAGAGTCGCGTGGTGAGGTGATCTCCAACCCGCGCGTGGTGACCACCAACCAGCGCGAGGCCCTGATCAAGCAGGGTAAGGAAATCGGCTACGTCACCATCAGCGGCGCCGGTGGTGCCGGTGGTGCGCAGACCCCGAACGTGCAGTTCAAGGAAGTGGTGCTGCAGCTGAAGGTCACCCCGACCATCACCGACGACAACCGCGTATTCCTGAACATGGAGGTCAAGAAGGACGAAGTGCAGCGCTACATCACCCTGGCCGGCTACGGTGAAATCCCGGAAATCAACCGCCGTGAGGTCAACACCGCCGTGCTGGTGGAAGACGGCCAGACCGTGGTGATCGGTGGCGTGTACGAGTTCACCGACCGCAGCAGCGTCAGCAAGGTGCCGTTCCTGGGCGATGTCCCGTTCCTGGGCAATCTGTTCAAGAAGCGCGGCCGCAACAAGGACAAGGCCGAACTGCTGGTGTTCGTGACCCCGAAGGTGCTGCGCGTGGCCAAGAAGAACTGAGCCAGCCCGCACACGCTGTACGAGACGGGGCCGCCATGTGCGGCCCTTTTTCGTGATGGATCCACGCCCTGCGCGGATGGCCATTCATCCATCCTTGATCCAATCCGCGGACCGGCCTGCGATGATGTGGGGAACCCGTGCCGTTCCGCGCCGGTCAAAGGCCCCCATGAACCTGCCACCGCCGATGCCCGAATCCGCCACGCCGCCACCCGCGCCGACCACCTCGCAGCTGCATGCCGCCTTCACCGGCCTGCGTGATGCCCTGTCGGCAGAGATCGTCGGCCAGGCCGCGCTGGTCGAGCGCCTGCTGATCGCCCTGCTGGCCGACGGTCACCTGCTGGTCGAAGGCGCCCCCGGCCTGGCCAAGACCACCGCGATCCGCGCGCTGGCCTCACGCCTGGAAGCCGATTTCGCCCGCGTCCAGTTCACCCCGGACCTGCTGCCGGCCGACCTGACCGGTACCGAGATCTGGCGCCCGCAGGAAGGCCGCTTCGAGTTCGTGCCCGGCCCGATCTTCCACCCGATCCTGCTGGCCGATGAAATCAACCGCGCCCCGGCGAAGGTGCAGTCGGCGCTGCTGGAAGCGATGGGCGAGCGCCAGGTCACCGTCGGCCGCCATACCTATGCGCTGCCGTCGCTGTTCCTGGTAATGGCCACGCAGAACCCGATCGAGCAGGAAGGCACGTTCCCGCTGCCCGAAGCGCAGCTGGACCGTTTCCTGATGCACGTGCGCATCGGTTACCCGGATGAGGCCGCGGAAGCGGAGATCCTGCGCCTGGCCCGCGACCGTGCACGCGGTGCACTGGACAACGCCGCGCCGGCACCGGAAAAGCTGCCGATGCAGGTGGTGTTCGACGCCCGTCGCGAAGTACTGGACCTGCACATGGCGCCGGCACTGGAGCGTTACCTGATCGAACTGGTGCTGGCCTCGCGCGATCCGTCGCGCTACGACGCCGGCCTCGGCCGTCGCATCGCCTGGGGCGCAAGCCCGCGCGGCTCGATCGCGCTGGAGCGCTGCGCGCGTGCGCGTGCCTGGCTGGCCGGTCGCGACTTCGTCACCCCCGATGACGTGCGTGCCGTGGCCGCCGATGTGCTGCGCCACCGCGTGCTGCCCAGCTATGAAGCGACGGCCGAAGGCTGGGATGGCGAGCGCCTGGTGCAGGAACTGCTGGCCCGCGTGCCGGCGCCCTGAGCCTGCACATGTCCGATCCATCCCTGCCGCACACCGCCAGCGTGGCCGAAGGCGATGGCCTGCGCCCGCAGCTGGCCGAACTGGTGGCGCTGCGCCGGCTCGCGCAGCGACCGCCGCCGCCGCGCCGTGGGCGCGTGGGCAATGCCGGCCAGGCCCCGTCACCGCTGCGCGGGCGCGGCATGGAATACGCCGAATCGCGCGAGTACGTACCTGGCGATGACGCCCGCCATATCGACTGGCGGGTGACCGCGCGCACCGGTCGCGCCCATACCAAGCTGTTCCAGGCCGAGCGCGAACGGGTCAGCCTGATCGTTGCCGACACCTCGCCGGCGCTCTATTTCGGTACGCGCGTGCGCTTCAAGTCGGTGCAGGCCGCGCGCGCCGGTGCCGTGGCGGCGTGGTCCGCACAACGTCGTGGCGATCGCATCGGCGCGCTGCGTGGCAGTGACCGTGAACCGCCGATCGCTCCGGCCGGCGGCCCACGTGGCGTGCTGCGCGTGCTCGACGCACTGACCCGCTGGTACGCGCAACCGCCCGCCGATGACCTCGGCCTGGAGCGCGCGCTGGACCACGCCGGTCGCGTGCTGCACCCCGGCGCGCGCATGCTGGTGCTGGCCGATCCCCAGCAGGCCCTGCGCATCGCCCCGGCGCGCTGGAGTGCGCTGGCCCAGCACCATGACCTGAGCCTGCTGCTGCTGGTCGATCCGCTCGAACTGCAGCCGCCTTCGGCACCGCTGCAGTTCCTGGCCGCGCAGCAGCGCATCGGCCTGGATCTGCGCCGCAGCGAGGTGCAGGAGCACTGGCGCGCGCACTTCGTTGAACCGCTGCAGGCCCTGCGCCAGCAGCTGGCCGCACGCCGCGTGGATGTGCAGATCCTTTCCACCGATGCCCCCAGCGACGCCTGGCTGGCACCTGCACCGACCGAGGTCCCGGCGTGAGCGCGGCCCTGCCACTGCGCGACGTCGCGTTGCCGCCGTCGCCATCGTGGTGGCCACCGGCGCCGGGCTGGCTGATGCTGGTCGGCGCCGTGCTGCTGGTGCTGGGCATCGTGGTCTTCATCCGCGAGCGTCGCCGCCGTCGACGCCAGCGCTGGCTGCAGCAGTTCGACCTGGAACTGCAGGCTGCGCCCACTGCAGCGGCCGAACTCGCCGCCATCGCCGGCCTGCTGCGTCGCGCCGCGCGCCTGGCCCAGCCGGGCAGCGAAGCGCTGCATGACCAGGCCTGGTGGCAACGGATCGATCCGAAGGATGACCTCGCCGACCCGCAGCGACGCTTGCTGGCCGAAGGTGCCTACCGGCCGCAGGTCCCGGCGGATGAGGTGGCCGAGGTCCGCCGCTGGGCACGCGAACGTTACCTGCAGCTGCTGCAGGAGCGTCGCCGATGAGCCTGCTGGCAAGTTACTGGCCCTGGCCGGACCTGCAGCTGGCCTGGCCGCTGGCACTGCTGGCGCTGCCGGTGCCGCTGCTGATGCACCTGTGGAAGCGCCGGGCCGAGCCGGGTGCTGCCCTGCGCGTGCCGTATGCCGCCGCCGAGCTGCAGGCGCTGGCCGGCGGCGGACGCGTCGATGCGTCCTGGCTGCGCACGATCATCCTGTGGCTAGCCTGGGCCGCACTGTGCGTGGCGATGGCGCGGCCGCAGCAGCTGGGCGAAGCGATCACGCCGCCGCAGGAAGGCCGGCAGATGATGCTGGCAATGGACGTGTCCGGCAGCATGAGCGAGCCGGACATGGTGCTTGGTTCACAGGCGGTCGAGCGGTTGACTGCGGCCAAGGCGGTGCTGGCTGACTTCCTGGACCGCCGCGCCGGTGATCGCGTCGGCCTGCTGGTGTTCGGCGACCGCGCCTATACGCTCACCCCGATCACCGCCGACCTGGCCAGCGTGCGCGACCAGCTGCGCGACAGCGTGGTCGGCCTGGCCGGGCGCGAGACCGCCATCGGCGATGCCATCGCGCTGGCGGTCAAGCGCCTGCGCAGCCAGCCGGAAGGGCAGCGCGTGCTGATCCTGCTGACCGACGGCGTCAGCAATGCCGGTGTGCTGGAGCCGCTGCGCGCGGCCGAACTTGCGCGTGCCGAAGGCGTGCGCGTGCACACCGTGGCCTTTGGCAGCGATGGCAGCATGCGTCTGTTCGGCATCCCCATCGCCAGTGACCGGGACCCGGTGGATGAAGCCACCCTGCGAAAGATCGCCGAAATGACCGGCGGCCGTTTCTTCCGCGCCCGCGATACCGACGAGCTGGCCGGCATCTACGCCGAGCTGGACCGGCTGGAACCGATCGCGGCGAAGGGCCCGAGCCTGCGCCCGCGCAATGAACGCTATGCCTGGCCGCTGGGCCTGGCGCTGTTGCTGGGTGCATTGGCATGGCTGTGGCCGGAGCGCCGCCGATGATCGCCACGATCCTGCAGACATTCCACGCCGCGCTTCCCGATGGGAACGCACTGCATTTCCTGCGGCCCGAGTGGCTGTGGGCGCTGCTCGCGCTGCCGCTGATCATCGCCGCCACGCTGTACCGGCAACGCCGTAGTGATGCGTGGCGGCAGGCCGTCGACGCGCACCTGCTGTCGCACCTGCTGGCCGCGGGTGGACGCCGCCGCGCGCGTCTGCCTTGGGCCATCCTGCTGGGCTGGACGCTGGCGGTGCTGGCCCTGGCCGGCCCGAGCTGGCGCCAGCAGGCGCAGCCCATGTACCAGGCCGGCACGCCGCTGGTGGTGGTGCTGGACCTGTCCAGCCGCATCACTGCCACCGACCTGCCGCCGTCGCGGTTGCTGCAGGCGCGGGCCAAGATCGGCGCGCTGCTGCGTGCGCGGCAGGGCGGCCAGGTGGGTCTGGTGGTGTATGCCGACGATGCCTACACGGTCGCACCGTTGACCGATGACACCGCCAACGTGGCGCTGTATCTGGATGCGCTGTCGCCGGAGGTGATGCCGCGCGATGGGCAGCATGCCGACCGCGCGATTGACTGGGCGACCCAGCTGCTGCGCCAGACCGGCACGCTGCGTGGGCACATCCTGCTGATCAGCGACCACGCCGATGCCGCCGCTGCGCTCGCCGCGACGCAGGCACGCAGTCTCGGCCTGCAGGTGTCGGTGCTGGGCCTGGGCACGCCCACGGGCGCGGCCTACCGCGATGGCAGCGGGCAGATCGCCCAGGCGGTGCTGGATGAAGGCAGCCTGCGCACGGTGGCTACCGCCGGTGGCGGCCAGTACGCGCGCATCGCTGCCGATGACCGCGATCTGCGTGCACTGGATGTGCTGGATGCCAGCGATGGCTCCGCGCGGCAGGGCCCGGCGCAGGGCAGGCAATGGCAGGACGAAGGCTACTGGCTGCTGCCGCCGCTGATGCTGCTGGCCCTGCTGGCGTTCCGCCGCCGCGCGGTGCTGGCCGCGGTGCTGGCGGTAGGCCTGCTGCCGCTGGCCGGCAACCTGCACGCGCAGCCACGCAGTGCGCCGACGAAAGAAACCGGCACGCTCTGGCAGCGCGCAGACCAGCGTGAGCACGAACGCATCGCCGAAGGTGTGCAGGCCTACCGCAACGGTGATTTCGACACCGCGCGCGCACGCTTCGAGGGCATCGACAGTGATGCCGGCCTGTACAACCTCGGCAACGCGCTGGCGCGGCAGGGCGACTACGACGGTGCCATCGCCGCCTACGACCGCGCGCTGGCCAAGCATCCGGGCATGGCCGATGCCGTGGCCAACCGCGCGGTGGTGGACGCCGCGCGCAAGCGCAAGCCGCCGTCGAACAAGGACCAGAACGACCGTTCCAACCAGGACAAGGGGCAGGGCCAGCCGCCGCAGCAGCCGAAGCAGGGTCAGCAGCCGGGTCAACAGGGCCAGCAGGATCCGAAGCAGGGCCAGCAGGATCAACAGCCTCCGCAGCAGGGCAAGCCCGGCGACACGAAGGACGGCCAGGATGCCGGTCCGCAGGCCGCCGATGCGAAGGCACAGGCGAAGGCCGATGCCGAACAGCGCCAGCGCATGCAGCAGGCCATGCAGCAGTCCAGGCCCGGCGAGCAGGGCAAGCCGACCACGCGTGGCGATGGGCGCACGCCGCAGCAGCGCGAGGAACAGCAGGCAGTGGAGGCGTGGATGCGTCGCGTGCCCGATGACCCGGGCTCGCTGCTGCGGACCAAGTTCCAGCTGGAAAACGAACGTAGAAAGAGGGAAGGGCGATGATCGGCGTGCCGCGCAGGACATTCCAGGTGACGGTGCTGCTGGCGATGCTGCTGGCGTGGCTGCCGTCCGCCGCGCTGGCGCAGACACGTGCGTGGCTCGACCCGGCCAGCACGACCCTGGGCGAACCGGTCATCCTGC
Source organism: Stenotrophomonas sp. S41 (assembly GCF_016624625.1). NCBI lineage: Bacteria > Pseudomonadati > Pseudomonadota > Gammaproteobacteria > Lysobacterales > Lysobacteraceae > Stenotrophomonas > Stenotrophomonas sp. S41. The sequence continues at coordinate 26,449 of NZ_JACVTV010000023.1, forward strand.
AGGTGGAAACCGACCAGGGCAGCCCGGACTTCGCGCCGTTGAATGTGGACTTCGTGCTCGGCGCGCAGGGCAGCAACCGCCAGGTGCAGTGGAGCAACGGCAGCATGCAGCAGCGCAACGTGTACTCGGTGACGCTGACCCCACGCCGCAGCGGCACCCTGCTGGTGCCCTCGCTGCAGGTCGGCAGCCAGCGCACCGAACCGCTGCAGCTGCAGGTGGGCACCGGCACGGTGGCCACCGCACAGAGCGATGCCGCCGCCTTCGTCGAGACTGAAGTTGACGACGCGCAGCCTTACGTGCAGCAGAGCGTGGGCGTGGTGGTGCGCCTGTACTTTGCCTCGCAGCTGGCCTCGGGCGAGCTGGTGCTGGATACGCCCGAAGGTGCCTCGCTGCAGCGGGTGGGCGAGGACCGCACCGACGTGCGCCAGGTCAACGGCCGCCGCTACAACGTGGTGGAGCGTCGCTTCCTGCTGATCCCCGAACGCAGCGGACCGCTGCGCCTGCCTGGCGCACGCTTCAACGGGCGCACGGCCGGTGGCTTCTTCGATGATTTCTTCGGCGCGGGCGGCGATGGGCGCATGAATGCCGTCGCCCCCGAGCGCACCCTGCAGGTGCGTGCGCAGCCGGCGCAGGCACCGCAGCCCTGGTTGCCGCTGCACGGCCTGCAGCTGCGCTACACCACGGCGCCGGACAGTGCGCGTGCCGGCGAAGCAGCCACCGTGGTGGTCGAAGCCGTGGCCAACGGTGCGACCCGCGCCCAGTTCACCGACCTGCCGGTGCCCGACGTGGGCGATGCCGGGCAGATCTTTGCCGAACCGGCCCAGTACGATGAGACCTTCAGCGGCAGCACGCCACGCCTGAAGATCACCCGGCGCTATTCGATCGTGCCGCGCCAGGCGGGCACGCTGGTGGTGCCGGGGCCGAAGGTGACCTGGTGGAACGTGGACAGCAGCAGCGCCGAGCAGGCCACGCTGCCGGACCTGACCCTGACAGTGGCCGCAGGACGCAGTGGCACCCCGGCGCCCCAGCCCCTCGATACCCAGGCCGCGCTGCCCGGCGACGACGCGCAGCCGGCCGCACCGACCGCAGTGCCGCTGGGCACGGCCATTGCGCGCCCGTGGCCGTGGATCGCGGCTGCCGTTGGCCTGGCCGTGCTGTGGCTGCTGACCCTGGCCTGGGGCTGGCGCCGTGGCCGTCGTGCACCGTCTGCAGGTGCACCGATCACCTCAGGTACCAGCCACAGCGGCGCCTCGCGTGGCAGCGTGGCCGAGCTGCGCCGCGCACTCGATGGCGAGGGCTTCGACCGGGTGCAGGCACAGCTGTGTGCGATGGCCGGAGTCGAACGCCTGGAGCAGGTGATCGAGCGCCTGGCCGATCCGGCCCAGCGCCAGGTGCTGCTGGACCTGCAGGCCGCGCGCTGGGGCGGGCAGGGTGAAGCCTCGGTGCTGCGTGCGCGCCTGCGCGAGTGCTTCCGTGACGGACCGCACTGGTCGGCGCCGCAGAAAGCCGTCGACACTGGGCTGGCGCCGCTGTACCCCACGCAGCGACCCTGAACCGGCGCGGCTTGCGCGCTTTGTTAGAGTAGATTCATTTTTCGAGGAATGCCGCGTATGACAGCAGCTGCTGCCGACAAGAAGAAGTTGCCCCTGCACTGGAAGATGGGCATCGGCTTTGCGATCGGCCTGATCCTGGGGTTGACCGTGCATGCCCTGGGCGGCAGCGTCGATGGTCTGCAGGCTGGTGCCAAGTGGGTCATGGACTACATCACCACGCCGGCGTCGGGTCTGTTCCTCAACCTGATCTTCATGCTGATCGTGCCGCTGATCTTCTCGGCGCTGATCATGGGCGTGTCCGAGATGGGCGACATCCGCGCCCTCGGCCGCATCGGCTGGAAGACCCTGGCCTACACCATTCTGTTGTCCGGCATTGCCGTGGGCATCGGCCTGGTGCTGGTGAACGTGCTCAAGCCCGGCGCCGGCGTCGACCCGCAGACGGCCGCGCTGATGCTGTCGGAGAACGCCGAGCGCAGCAAGGAGATCGTGGCCGGCATCCATGGCACGCCCAAGGGCATGGACATGCTGCTGTCGATCGTGCCGAGCAACGTGCTGCAGGCCGCATCGGACAACGGCGCGATCCTGTCGCTGATGTTCTTCGCGCTGATGTTCGGCATCGGCATGGTGCTGACCGACGAAGAGAAGGTCGCCCCGCTGCGTCGCGCCATCGAAGGCGTGTTCGAAATCTCGATGACCCTGATCAACCTGGTCATCCGCCTGGCCCCGTATGCGGTGGCCTGCTTCATGTTCAACCTGGCTGCGCTGTTCGGCTTCGAGCTGATCCTCCGCCTCGGCGCCTACGTGGGCGTGGTGGTGCTGGCGCTGGCCCTGCACATGTTCGTGACCTACGGCGTGTCCGTGTGGCTGTCGGGCCGTTCGCCGCTGTCGTTCTTCCGCGATACCCAGGAAGCGACGGTGATGGCCTTCTCCACCGCCTCCAGCAACGCCACCCTGCCGACCGCGCTGCGCGTGGCCGACCAGATGGGCCTGCCGCAGCGCGTCTCGCGCTTCGTGCTGACCGTGGGCGCCACCGCCAACCAGAACGGCACCGCGCTGTTCGAGGGCGTGACGGTGATCTTCCTGGCCCAGTTCTTCGGCGTGGACCTGTCCATCGGCCAGCAGGTGATGGTGATGGCGGTCTGCATCCTGGGCGGCATCGGTACCGCGGGTGTGCCGTCCGGCTCGCTGCCGGTGGTGGCGATGATCTGCGCCATGGTGGGGGTGAACCCGCTGGGCATCGGCCTGATCCTGGGCGTCAACCACTTCCTGGACATGTGCCGTACCGCGCTGAACGTGACCGGCGACCTGGCCCTGACCACCCTGGTGGCCAAGGGCGAGGCGGCCGACACCCCGGCCGAGGCGGCTGCTGCCGCGGCTCGTCTGGACAACTGATCGGTAGTGCCGGCCGCTGGCCGGCAAACCCTGAACGGGGTCGGATCCCTTTCCGCCAGGAAAGGGCTCCGACCCCGTCTCGTTTATGGGCGGCGTTGACCTGACCCTGCCGGGCGTCTGTGGGACAATGGCGCGCCCGCAGTTTCGCGGCCGCCTCCCGATTCCGACAGAACCATGACGCAGCCTACCCGTCGCCAGTTGGCCAACGCCATCCGCTTCCTTGCCGCTGATGCGGTTGAAACCGCAAATTCCGGCCATCCCGGCATGCCCATGGGCATGGCCGATATCGCCGAAGTGCTCTGGAACGACTATCTCCGGCACAACCCGAACAACCCGCAGTGGTTCAACCGTGACCGCTTCGTGCTTTCCAACGGCCACGGCTCGATGCTGCAGTACGCGCTGCTGCACCTGAGCGGCTACGACCTGCCGATCGAGCAGCTCAAGCAGTTCCGCCAGCTGGGCAGCCACACCGCCGGCCACCCGGAACGCCACGAGACCCCGGGCGTGGAAACCACCACCGGCCCGCTGGGCCAGGGTTTCGCCAACGCCGTGGGCTTCGCCCTGGCCGAGAAGCTGCTGGCACAGCGCTTCAACCGCCCGGAGCTGGAAATCGTCGACCACCGCACCTGGGTCTTCATGGGCGATGGCTGCCTGATGGAAGGCGTGTCGCATGAAGCCGCTTCGCTGGCCGGCACCTGGGGCCTGCACAAGCTGGTCTGCTTCTGGGACAACAACCACATCTCCATCGACGGCAACGTCGAGGGCTGGTTCACCGACAACACCCCCGAGCGTTTCGAAGCCTACGGCTGGAACGTGGTGCGCGATGTCGACGGCCATGACCCGGAAAGCATCAAGGCCGGCATCGAGGCCGCGCTGTCGCAGAGCGACAAGCCGACCCTGATCTGCTGCCGCACCACGATCGGCTTCGGTTCGCCGAACAAGGCCGGCAAGGAATCGAGCCACGGCGCCGCGCTGGGCAAGGACGAGCTGGCCGCGACCCGCAAGGCGCTGGACTGGAACTACGGCCCGTTCGAGATTCCGGAAGAAATCTACGCCGGCTGGCGTGCCGGCGGTACCGGCACCCTGCGCCAGGCCGAGTGGGAGCAGCAGTTCGACAAGTACGCCGCGCAGTTCCCGGCCGAAGCCGCCGAGCTGACCCGTCGTTCGCATGGCGAGCTGCCGGCCGACTTCGTCGCCCAGGCCGATGCCTACATCGCCAAGGTCGCCGCTGAAGGCGCCACCATCGCTTCGCGCAAGGCCTCGCAGCTGGCCATCGAAGCCTTCGCGCCGCTGCTGCCGGAAATCGTCGGCGGTTCGGCTGACCTGGCGCATTCGAACCTGACCCTGTGGAAGGGCAGCAAGTCGGTCGCCAGCGATGACGCCAACGCCAACTACGTGTACTACGGCGTGCGCGAGTTCGGCATGACCGCCATTGCCAACGGCCTGGCCCTGCACGGTGGTTTCATTCCGTTCGACGCCACCTTCCTGGTGTTCAGCGATTACGCCCGCAACGGCGTGCGCATGAGCGCGCTGATCCCGGCCCACGCCATCCACGTCTACACCCACGACTCGATCGGCCTGGGCGAAGACGGCCCGACCCACCAGCCGGTGGAGCACCTGGCCTCGCTGCGCTACATCCCGAACAACGATGTGTGGCGCCCGTGCGATGCCGTCGAGTCGGCCGTGAGCTGGAAGGCCGCGATCACCCGCCAGGACGGCCCGAGCTGCCTGGTGTTCAGCCGCCAGAACCTGCCGCACCAGCCGCGCAGCGCCGAGCAGATCGCGCAGATCGAGCGCGGTGGCTACGTGCTGGCCGATGCCGCCGGTACCCCGGACGTGATCCTGATCGCCACCGGTTCGGAAGTCTCGCTGGCCACCGAAGCGAAGGCCCAGCTGGATGCCGCCGGCCTGAAGACTCGCGTGGTCTCCATCCCGTCCACCGACGTGTTCCTGCGCCAGGATGCGGCCTACCGTGAATCGGTGCTGCCCAATGCCGTGCGCAAGCGCGTGGCGATCGAAGCCGGCGTCACCGGTTTCTGGCGCCAGTTCGTCGGCCTGGACGGCGCGGTGATCGGTATCGACACCTTCGGTGCCTCGGCCCCGGCGGACAAGCTGTTCAAGCACTTCGGCATCACCACCGACCACGTGGTGGCAGCCGCCAAGGCGCTGTAAGCAGCCCCGCGAAGCAGGAAAGGGAAAGGCCGGCGCAAGCCGGCCTTTCTCGTTTTCAAAAAGGGGACGGAGGGGATTAAGTCGTTTGTGCACAAACGACTTAATCCCCTCCGTCCCCTGTTTTACATCGCCGCGCGTACGTCCATCAGCGCGAACCCCAGCAGGTTCAGCCCACGCCACTGCGCCGGGTTGTGCGCGTCGGCGTGGTCCTTGGCCAGGCCGATGCCCCAGATGAAATCCACCGGGCTGGCTTCGACCAGCACCCAGCCTTCGGTCGCGCGCAGGAACGCGCCCAGTTCCGGGTTCTGCGCGAACTTGGCCTTGTTGCCTTCCACCACCAGGTCGTAGCGGGCCTGCGTCCAGCGCGCTTCGTCGAAGCCTTCGATCTTGCGGCCGAGCGCCTTGGCCTTGTCCGGCGTGGTGCTGGCGATGATCTTGTCGAGCAGGTCGGTGGCACCGAACAGGCGCGCCTTGCCGGCCATCATGTAGTGCTCGGCGGTGCGGTAGTGCACGCCATCGATGTCGAAGCCGGCGTCATACCACTGGCTGAAGCAGGAGGCGGACACGCCGCTGCGCGGCGGCTGGTGGCCCCAGAAACAGAGGTAACGCAGGTCTTCGCCTGCAGCCTGGCGCTGTTGCAGGTCATGCAGGAAATGGGAATCGTCTTTCATCGCTACAGGATAGCGTGCCGCCGTGCCCAGGTAGGTGCCAACCTTGGTTGGCACTGACGCTTGTCCGCCGGGCATGGCCCGGCGCTACCGTCGCCGCGATTACGCGATTACGCGATTACGCGGTGCGGGCGAGGGCCAGGCGCAGCAGGCGTGCGTTGATGCGCTCGCCGAAATCCTTCGGTGCCTGCAGGCCCATGCGCTGCAGGTACACCGCGTCGCCATCGCCGGCGGGCTGGCGCAGTGCGGCCCACAGCGTGCGCAGCTTTTCGCCGCGCGTCTGCGTGTTTGATTTCAGCCAGCCCAGTGCCTTCACCAGCACCTGCTCGATCTCGTTGAAGTCGCTGCCCAGCGGATAGTCGGGCAGGGTGCCATCGGCACGGAACGGTGCCAGCGCCGCCGCCAGCGCCTGCGGTGTGTTGCGCTGTTCGCGCTGCGGTTCGGGGTGCCGCCCGGTGCGCAGCTTGCGCGATGCATAGGCCTGCTGCAGCAGGCCCGCCTGGAACGGTGCCTCGGTGATCGCGGTCATCGCCTGCACGCAGTCGTCGTCGGTCAACGCGCGCAGGTCGGCAATGCCGTACTCGTTGAGGTAGATGTCACGCAGGTGGCGCGGAATAGTGGTGTGCCCGTAGTTCCAGCGCACGTTCGACGCGCGCTGGCCCTTGTCGTCGCGCGCGGCTCGGAACATCAGCACGCTGCGTGCTTCGGGCAGCGCATGCGCCATCGCCACGAAGTTGTACTGCCCGCCCACGCCGGACACCACGCGGCCGTCATCCAGCGCATCGGACACCGCTGCCCCGAGCGCGGTGGCCATCATGCAGGAATTGAAGAAGCGCGCATGGCGGCGCTGCAGGCGCTCCAGCGTCTCGTTGCCGCCATACAGCTGGTTGATCTCGCTGATGCGGCGCATGCCGATGGCGCTGCGCTCGTCGTCGGGCAGGGTCCGAAGCCATTCGTAGAACTCGGGCGAACCCAGGTAGAACGCGCCGTGCAGGTACTCACCCTCTGCTTCGAGCGTGGCGTGGTCGATGGACAGCGTGCTGCCGTTCTCGATGCGCTGCATCAGCGCCAGATCGTCGTGCACCTTGCGCCGGATGACGCCGGTCTGCACCAGCCGGCGGAAGCCTTCGTTGAGCATTTCGCTGCAACCGTACAGGCCGACCTCGAACGGATCGAGGCCGCCGATCTCCTCCACCAGCGGATGGCTGGCCAGCTGCGGATCCAGCGCATTCAAGACGCGGCGATAGCGCGCGTTGTCGGTATGGCGCAGCACCAGCGCATGGCTGAGTGCATCGGCGAGCGTACCGATGCCGATCTGCAGCGTGCCGCCGTCGCGCACCAGGGTGCTGGCGTAAAGGCCGATGGCGTAGTCCGCATCGGCCACCGGTTGCCGCGGCAGGCCGAACAGCGCCGGGTAGGGCGGCGGCGGGGTGATCACCAGATCGAAGAAGGACACATCGACCGTGGCCGTGCCGCCCAGGTAGGGCAGCTGCGGGTCGATCTCGGCCACCAGCAGCGGGCGCGGCAGGCCTCGCGCGGCCATCGCATCCAGGGTGTCCTGGGTGATGTCGTTGTTGCACGACAGCGAGAGCCGCCGGTCGTCCGGGCGCATCGCTACTTTCTGCACGATCACCTGCGGCGCGCGCTGCGCCACGGCATCGGCGGCGTGGGTGTAATTCAGGCTGGTATAGCTGGACTGGGCCTGCCGCGAACCGAGCAGCGCGCCGGACTGCATGTAGAACTCCTCCACCTCCACATGCGGCGGCAGCGCATCGCGGGCGACCGCATCGGCGTAGGCCAGGCGCGGGAAATCCTCGCCGAAATGGCGCTGCACGAACGGCGCCATGAACCGTGCTTCCAGGCCATCGCCGCGCGCCTGCGGCGGGTTCAGCGACAGCGCGGTGTACAGCTGCAGCGGCCGCGACGGATCCCCTTCCACCCGCGAATACAGCGCATTGAGCAGCCGGTGCGGCTTGCCCAGTGCCAGCGGAGCGCCCACCCGCAGCGGCCCTTCCACGCGCGCGAACAGCCAGTCAACGGCGGCGTCCAGGTCGGTCAGGTGATCGGTCATGCGTGGCGGTCCTGCGGCGGGGGGAGTGCTGGCATTACAGCATGTCGGGCTTGAACCGCCGTCGACGCGAGATTTCCGCGCCCGCCACCATGAACTGGCCATCGCCGCGGTAGTGGAAGGTACGGGGCAGTTTCGGCCGCGGCGCGACGTGGGCGCGGACGATTTCCCAGATGAAGAGATTGCTGGCCTCCACCTGGCTGTCGTCGTGCAGCCGGCATTCGAAGCTGGAATGGCACTGGCCGACCAGCGGCGCGGCCACGTCGCGGGCGGGCACCGCATCCAGGCCGAATCGCGCGAACTTGTCCACGTCGCGGCCGCTGCAGTTGCCGATATCCACCACGGTATCCAGCAGCTCCACGCCCGGCACGTTGATCACGCACTGCCGGCTGTCGCGGGCCAGCGCGAAGCTGTGGTTCTCGTTCCAGATATAGGTGGCCAGCAGCGAGGGCGAGAAGCCCATCACCATGTGCCAGCCCAGGGTCATCAGGTTGCGCTGGCCACGCGCGGCGGTGCTGACCAGCACGATGGGGCCGGGTTCCAGGAATCGCCGGGCCTGTTCCACCGGAAAGTCCAGTTTGTGCAGCGGCTTCATGCAGGCTCTCGGGGGCAGAAGGGCCGATGCTGGGGCAGGCCGGATGAACCTGCGGTCGAGGGCTTGACATCGGATTCGATTACGCGCGTAATCGCGTTGTCGATTACGGATGTAAACCATGACCCCGATCAGCGAAGCAGAAGCCGTCGTGATGGAGGTGCTCTGGCAACAGGCACCGCGCAGCGCCGATGACGTGGTGGCCGCACTGGCCCACCGCGAATGGGCCGAGCCGACCATCAAGACCCTGCTCAACCGCCTGCTGACCAAGGGCGCGATCGCCGCCGAGCGCGATGGCCGCCGTTATCTGTACCAGCCGCTGCTGCAGCGCCAGGCCTGGGTGGAAACGCAGAGCCAGGATTTCATCGGCCGCGTGTTCGATGGCCGGGTGGCACCGCTGGTGGCGCATTTCAGCGAGCGTGGCCAGCTGAGTGCGCAGGACATCGCCGAACTGAAGAAGCTGATCCAGGAGATGGACGATGAATGAGCTGCTCGATGGACTGTGGCAGGCCAGCCTGTGGCTGGCGCTGGGCGTGCTGCTGCTGGCGGCCGCGCGGCCACTGCTGGTGAAGCTGGGCGGCGCGGAGCTGGCCTATCGCAGCTGGTGGCTGCTGCCGCTGCTGTTGGCGGCCCTGCTGCTGCCCCTGCCGGCGTTGCGCGCATTGCCGGTGCTGCAGCATGTGCCGACGCTGCCGCTGAAGGTGGTGCCCGGTGCGGTCGAGGGCGCTGCCGCGCAGCTGCCGATCTGGCCGTGGCTGCTGGCCCTGGCCTGGGGGCTGGGCGCCGGTCTGCACCTGGCACGCGAACTGCGCGCTCAACGCCGCTTCGAGCGTGGGCTGGGCACGCTGCAGGCACGCGATGATGGCAGCTGGCAGGCCAGCGCCGATCCCGGCCTGCCCGCGCTGGTCGGCCTGTGGCAGCCACGCATCGTGGTCGGCCCGCACTTCGACCAGCAGTTCGACGCCGACGAACAGGCGCTGATCCTGCGCCACGAACGCAGCCACCGCCGCAATGGCGACCACTGGGCCAATGGCGCCCTGCTGCTGGCACGTTCCGTGTTCTGGTTCCACCCGTTGTTGCCCTGGGCTGCGCGCCGTTTCCTGCGCGACCAGGAACTGGCCTGCGATGCGCGCACCGTTGCCGCGCAGCCGACGCAGCGCCGTCTTTATGCCAGCACGTTGTTGAAGGCGCAGCTGGTCCACCCGGTTGCACCGATGGCATGTCATTGGCGCAGCCAACCCGTGTTGAAGGAGCGTATCGCCATGTTGAAGCAGTCGCAGCGGAAGGCATTGCCGAAGGTGTCCGGCCAGGTGTTGCTGATGGGGTTGTGCATGGGTGTTGCTGCGTTGGCCTGGGCCAGCCAGGGCGCGGTGAAGGGCACGCCGTCGGTCAGCGCCGAACCGTTCCAGCACGCCGCGGCGGATGCCGCCAAGGCTGGCCTGGACAGCCCGATCCAGGCCCAGAAGATGTCACCGCCGAGCTATCCGGCCGACGCCATCGAGAAGCGCCTGACCGGTGTGGTGAACCTGATCGTGTCCGTCGATGCCAAGGGCACCGTCACTGACGTGAAGGTGGAAAGTGCGACCAACCCCGGAGTATTCGAAGCTGCCTCGATCGCAGCGGCGCGTAAATGGACCTACACGCCGGCGATGAAGAATGGCAAGGCGGTGGCCGGCAAGCTGCGCATCCCGGTCACCTACGCCATGGACAACACCGACGCTGCCGGTGGCCAGACGCAGTGAAGGCAGCGATGAAGGGCGCACCGCTGTGCATCGCAGCGGTGCTGCTGGCCGGCTGTGTCAGCCATGAGCGGCTGACCACGGTCGACACCCGCAGCGAGAACGTCGGCCACCAGCGCCTGCAGCCCGATGCCGGCGGTGGTGCGGGGCAGATCCAGCCCTATACGCTGGCCGCCAGCGAGGGCTACCGGATGCCGCAGCTGTACGCGGCACCGGACCCGGTGGTCGGCGAGAGCGATCCACGCACCTCGCTGCCACCGACCACGGTCTGCCTGCAGGTGGTGGTGGACGCGCAGGGGCGGGTTGAGCGCAGCCAGCCGTTGACCGACCGCAGTGAATGCAGCGCAGGGGCGGTGGCGGAGAACGGGCCGCTGCTGCAGGCCGCACAGGACGCGGTCGCGCAGTGGAAGTACTCGTCAGCGGCGGTCTGCCATTTCGCGCCTGGGAAGGTGCCCAAGGACCGCAGCGACTGCCAGGGTGCCGACAGCATCGAACCGGTGGCGGTCACCCTGCAGTACGCCTTCACCTTCGAGATCGTGAAGGGCCAGCACGTGGTACGCACGCAGGGCAGGTAAGGGGTAGCGCCGGGCCATGCCCGGCGGTTTCCTGTTGCTGCAGTCAGGCGCCGCCCTGGATGTTGGCCTTCACTGCCGGCTGCATCAGCTTCGGCTCGGCCAGGGTGGCATCACGTGCTTCGCGCACGCTGACGAATGCCGCTTCATCCACGCCGTCGTGCACGTGGATGTTGTGCGCGCGTTGTTCGCCGATCGTGGTTTCGTTGGCGAACGCGCGTCCGCCCGGGCCGTAGTCGTGGCAGACGAACACGCGGGTGGCATCGGGCAGGGCGAGCAGGCGCTGGATCGAGCGGTACAGCTGCGCGGCATCACCGCCGGGGAAATCGCAGCGGGCGGTGCCGCCATCAGGCATGAACAGCGAATCGCCGGTGAAGACCGCATCGTCGATCAGGTAGGCGATGCTGTCGCTGGTATGGCCGGGCACGGCGATGATGCGGCCCTGCAGCTGGCCCAGCGCGAAGCTCTCGCCATCGGCGAACAGATGGTCGAAGTGCGCATCCTGCGCCGCCAGCTGCAGGCCGTAGCGCGGCGCGAACGTGGCCTGCACCGCGCGGATGCCTTCGCCGATGGCCAGGGTCGCCTGCGGGAAGCGCTGCTTCAGCCGTCGCCCGGCCGACACATGGTCGGCATGGGCGTGGGTTTCCAGCAGCCAGCGCAGTTGCAGGCCCTGCTGTTCGATGGCGTCCAGCAGCGGGCGCACCGGCGCGTCGCTGCTGGCATCGGTGTCCGGGTCGTAATCCAGGACCGGATCGATCAGCGCCGCCTCCCTGCTGGCCGGGTCGACGACCAGGTAGCTGAAGGTATTGCTGTCGCGGTGGAAGAAGGATTGGACCTGGACCGCCATCGGAACCTCCTCAGCGCGTGCCGAGCACGCGGTTCAGCAGCTGCGCGAGATTTTCGCCGGCCAGCCGCAGCTGTGCTTCGGCCACCGGGCGATAGCGCTCGGTGTATTCATCGCCGATCTGGTGCGTGGCCGGGTACACGCCCGGCTGCACCGAGATGCGGCAGCTGGCTTCGGCCCAGCGCTGCGGGTCGCGCTGCGGGTTGGACTGACGCGCCAGCTTCGGTGCCGGCAACGCACGCAGCACCGGCAGGTAACCGGCGTCATCCAGCTTGCGGGTGTTGAGCATGCCACTGTCCCACAGCGAATGCAGGTTGGTACCGCGGTTGCCGAACTGCAGCTGGAAATCGTTGCCGCCCTTGTCGTGGCCGTAGCCGGCGTGCATCGGCTGGTGCACGTCACCGACCATGTGCACGACGAACTTCAGTGCCTGCAGGCGCTCGCCGTCGGTCAGGCTGTGGTCGCCGAGGATGGCGCTCTGCGCCTTCAGTGCTTCGACGATGCAGTTGCCGTTCCTGCAGTGCTTGGCCGGCTCGTACTGGCAGCCGTCCTCGGCGATGTTGACGTAGTGCCAGCCGGCGGAGCGACGGCCCAGGCCGGGGTCCTTGGCACGCAGCTGGTCGGCCCACGGCGCGATGCTGGCCAGGGTGGCGCCGGGCTCGGCGGCCAGCAGGCGGTCGACTTCGGCACGTGCGGCCGGGTTGAGGCGGGTATCGGCCACTTCGGCCACCAAGCGATGGCCTTGCGCGCCCCAGGCATGGGCGGGGGCGGACAGGGTCAGCAGGGCCGGCGCGAGGGCGGCAGCGAGGATCAGGGAGTGCAGGGCTTTCATGCGCCCATTCTAGCGGGGTAGGTGGATTGAAGAACGGCGCGTTCCTGTCTGCTGGGGGCTGGCTGCAGGGGCAGGCGCTGCGGGACACGCTGCAAGTACGTCCCTGTAAGCTCGGCCGCGGCTTGTTCGTGTGCGCTGTCCTGCGCACACGGCAAGGCCGGGGTTGGGCGTCCTGCCCAACCCGCCCGAGGCATGCCTCGGGCCCATGCCGCGGACGGTCCCGCAGCGCCTGCCCCTGCAGCCCCCATCAAACATGGCTGCGGAGGCGGATGCAAACGTCAAAGGCAACGTCAAAAACAAAGCTCTTGTTCTTGCTTGAGCTGGCACGCGCGCGGTGATGGCAAGGGGCGAGGCGGGGAGCGGAGCCGGGACCGTTGGCGCCATGGATGGCGCCATCGAGCCCCCAGGGATGGGTTTACGGCGTGTCCCGGCTCCGCTCCCCGCCTTGCCCCATCTCCGGAACCACTTCAGTCCAAGGAACAAAAAAGCCCCGGCAATCACCGGGGCAACATGCTGCGAGGGTTTTGCGTGTAGCGGGGGAGCGGGGGCGAAGCCCCCCCACTCAATACGCCGCTTTAGAACTTGAAGACGTACGACACGCCATACACCAGCGGATCGATGTTCACCGTGCCGATCTTCTCGCCATCCAGCTTCACCTTGCTGTCGATGTCGATCCAGCGCATGTCCACGCGCAGCGCGCCCTTCTCGCCGATGGCGAAGTCCACGCCGGCATGCGCGGCCAGGCCCCACGAATCCTGCAGTTTCAGCTTGCTGCCGGCCAGCGCGCCGGTGGTGTCTTCGCTGAAGAAGGTCGTGTAGTTCAGGCCGGCGCCGACGAACGGCGAGACCTTGCCGGCGCTGTTGAAGTGGTACTGCAGGGTGACCACCGGCGGCAGCTGCTTGCTGCTGCCCACCCGGCCCAGGCCGTTGATGTTGATGTCGTGCTTGAACGGCAGGGCCGCCAGCACTTCGATGCCCAGGTTGTCGGCGATGAAGTACTCGCCGGTGATGGTCGGCTTGACGTCGTTGTCCACGTCCACCTTCAGGGTGCCACCGGCCAGCGAGCCGTTGTTCGACTTCGGGGCGACCTGGTGGACGCCGGCCGAGACGGTCCAGTCGCCCTTGGACTGGGCCATGGCCGGGGCGGCGGCCAGCGAGACGGCGGCGGCCAGGCCGGCCAGGATCAGGGGGGAGGTCTTGCGCATGGCGGTGTTCTCGTTGCGGGGTGGATGTGGCCAGTCTCGGCCTCACGCCGCGCTAACGCTTTGATCCGGATCAAATCCTGTCTGGCCGCCTGCCAGCCCCCGGGTGCTGGCCCGCGGTGGTCAGGGCGGTGCTGCTAGACTTGTGGGCCCTATCCATCCCGCCGCACCTGTCGCGGCTGCAGGAGCTTCTGAACATGGCAATCAAGGTTGGTATCAACGGTTTCGGTCGCATCGGACGCAACGTCCTGCGCTCGGCGGTGCTGAACTTCGGCGATGACATCGAAATCGTGGCCATCAACGATCTGCTGGAGCCGGACTACCTGGCGTACATGCTGAAGTACGACTCCGTGCATGGCCGCTTCAAGGCCGACGTGGCCGTGCAGGGCAACGACCTGCTGGTCAACGGCAAGAAGATCCGCCTGACCCAGGAACGCGACCCGGCCAACCTGAAGTGGGACGAAGTCGGCGCCGACGTGGTGCTGGAAGCCACCGGCCTGTTCCTGACCAAGGAAACCGCGCAGAAGCACATCGATGCGGGCGCCAAGAAGGTCATCCTGTCGGCCCCGTCGAAGGACGACACGCCGATGTTCGTGTTCGGCGTGAACGACAAGACCTACGCTGGCCAGGCGATCATCTCCAACGCCTCGTGCACCACCAACTGCCTGGCCCCGCTGGCCAAGGTCATCAACGACAAGTGGGGCATCAAGCGCGGCCTGATGACCACCGTGCACGCGGCCACCGCCACCCAGAAGACCGTCGATGGCCCGTCCAACAAGGACTGGCGCGGCGGCCGTGGCATCCTGGAAAACATCATTCCGTCGTCCACCGGCGCAGCCAAGGCCGTCGGCGTGGTCATCCCGGAACTGAACAAGAAGCTGACCGGCATGAGCTTCCGCGTCCCGACCTCGGACGTGTCGGTGGTCGACCTGACCGTCGAGCTGGAAAAGGAAGCCACCTACGCCGAGATCTGCGCCGAAGTGAAGGCACAGAGCGAAGGCGCGCTGAAGGGCATCCTGGGCTACACCGAAGACAAGGTGGTGGCCACCGATTTCGTCGGTGAAACCCACACCTCCGTGTTCGATGCCGACGCCGGTATCGCCCTGGACGGCACCTTCGTCAAGCTCGTGTCGTGGTACGACAACGAGTGGGGCTACTCGAACAAGTGCCTGGAAATGGCCAAGGTCGTCGCGGCCAAGTAAGGCCCGCGAAGATCCGCACACGAACCCCGGCCTGGCCGGGGTTCGTCGTATATGGGCCCGGCTGACGTAGCATGGGCCACGGACCGCTGCCGCTGGGGCGCGGCTGCGTTGGGGTAGACGAAGAATGGAAGCACTGATCGTCCTGTTGGTTCTGGCCCTGCTGGCGATACCGCTGCTGCTGGTGGTGGCGCTGGTGATGATTGCCGGCCTGCGCCGGCGCGTGGCCGCGCTGGAGGGCGCACTGGCCGAGGGCATCACGGCCGCCGCCGCACCGCTGCGTGAAGCCGAGGCCCCGGTGCCACCACCGCGGGCGGCCGCTGCCGCCGCGGAGACCAGCGAACCGCCGTTCCTGCGCCCGGCCGCTGCCGCGCCGCCGCCGGTACGGCCTCCCGAGCCCTCCGTTGCGCCGCCGGCACCCGCACCGGCACCCGCGGCACCGCCGCCGGTACCGGCATGGCCGCCACTGCCCGCCGAACCGGCGATGCCCAACGTGATCGAACGCGCCGTGGGCGCGGTCAAGCACTGGTTCACCGAAGGCAACGTGCCGGTGAAGATCGGCATGCTGGTGCTGCTGGCCGGCGTCGCCGCGCTGTTGAAGTACGTCAGCGACCAGGGCTGGCTGGTGGTGCCGATCGAGCTGCGCCTGGCCGGCATTACCGTTGGCGCGCTGGGCCTGCTCGGCTTCGGCTGGCACCAGCGCGAACGCCGCCGGTTGTTCGCGCTGGCCCTGCAGGGCGGTGCGATCGGCGTGCTGCTGCTGACCATCTTCGCCGCGTTCAAACGCTTTGAACTCCTCAACCCCGGCTTCGCCTTCGCCAGCTCGATCCTGCTGGTGGCTGGCCTGTGCGTGCTGGCCGTGGTGCAGAACTCCCGCACGCTGGCGGTGCTGGGTATCCTCGCCGGCTTCATGGCGCCGCTGTGGCTGTCCACCGGCAGCGGCAACCATGTGGGCCTGTTCAGCTACTACGCGGTGCTCAACGCGGGCATCTTCGCCATCGCCTGGTTCCGTCCGTGGCGCGCGCTCAACCTGCTCGGTTTCGCCTTCACCTTCGGCATCGGCACGTTCTGGGGCGTGCTGCAGTACCGCGCCGACAAGTTCGCCAGCACCGAGCCGTTCCTGCTGCTGTTCTTCGCCTTCTACCTGCTGATCCCGCTGCTGTACGCACGCCGCCAGCCGGCCGAGCGCCGCGACCTGGTCGATGGCAGCCTGGTGTTCGGCACGCCGCTGATCGCGTTCTCGCTACAGGCCGGCATGCTGCACGAGCAGCCGATGACGCTGGCGCTGTGCGCGCTGGGCCTGGCCGCGATCTATGCCGTGCTGGCGCGCGCGCTGATCCACCGCGCCTCGTACAACGTGCTGGCGCAGTCGCACGCGGTGCTGGCCGTGGGCTTTGCCACCCTAGCGGTGCCGCTGGCGCTGTCGGCGCGCGCCACCGGTGCTGTGTTTGCGCTGGAAGGCGCGGGCCTGGCTTGGCTGGGGCTGCGGCAGCAGCGCTGGCTGCCGCAGGTGGCGGCTGCGCTGCTGCAGCTCGGCGCCGCGTTCGCGTTCGTGGTGGGCGCCGACTACTGGCACGGCGACACGCGGTTCCTGCTCAACCCCACCGCCATCGGTGCGCTGCTGCTGGCCGTGGCCGGTTTCGCTAGTGCGTGGAGCTACCAGCGCCGCGCGCGGCATGACGTGGCCGTGGTTTATTACCTGTGGGGCCTGCTGTGGTGGCTGGGCGGATTCGTCCATGAGATCGGCCGCTTCATCGAGCACGCGGCGCAGGCCGACGCGCTGTTGGTGCTGGCGGCGGTCAGCGCCTGGCTGGCGGCCGAGGTGCAGCGTCGCCAGCCGGCCCGCGCGCTGGGCATGACCGCACTGGTGATGCTGGCCGCCGGCTTCCCGCTGGCCCTGCTGCAGAGCGATGCGCACCAGCAGCCGTTTGCCGGTTACGGCGCGCTGGGCTGGGCGGTGTTCGCCGTGCTGGGCGTGCGCACCCTGCTGTGCCTGCGCCAGGGCGGCGACGGTGTGGCCCGTATCGCCCAGTTCCTGTGGTGGCTGCTGTGGCCGTCGCTGCTGTCCCTGCTTGCGCTGTGGGGCGGCGATACCGCGCACCTGGCCCAGGGCTGGAGCGCGCTGCTGGTGACCCTGCCGTGGCTGCTGCTGGCGGCGTTTTCGCTGTGGCGCTGGACGTGGCTGCGCTGGCCGCTGGGTGACGCCTTCGATGCTGCGCGCGTGGCGCTGCAGAGCGTGGTGTTCGGCGTGCTGGCCTGCGCCTGGTGGATCGGCATCACCCTCGCCGGCGATGCCGCACCGCTGCCGTGGCTGCCGGTGCTGAACCCGGCCGAGCTGGCGCAGTGGCTGAGCCTGCTGCTGGCCGCGCGCTGGCTGTTCGGCGGCCAGGCCCCGGCGCTGTTGCAGCGCCTGCGCGTGCCGCTGCTGGCCCTGGCCGGGTTCCTCGCCCTGACCAGCACCGTGCTGCATGGCGTGCACCACTGGGGCGGTGTGCGCTGGGCGCCGTCGATGGCCCGCGAGAGCCTGGCCCAGACCAGCCTGACCGTGCTGTGGAGCGTGCTCGGCGTGATCGCCTGGGTCTGGGGCTCGCGCCGTGGCCAGCGCGTGCTGTGGATGGTGGGTGCCGTGCTGATGGCCGTGGTCTTGGCCAAGCTGGTGCTGATCGACCGCCAGCACCTGGGCAACCTGCTGGGTATCGCATCGTTCATCGCCTACGGCCTGCTGTGCACGGTCGTAGGCTATCTGGCGCCGGCGCCCCCGGGCACCGCGCCGACCGTGGAGAACACGCAATGAAAAAGTGGAGCACGGCACTGCTGCCGATGTTGCTGGCGCTGGCCGGCGTCGCATCGGCGCAGGCCACCGATTACCGCGCGCACTACGCCGAACAGTGGCCGTTGAGCCTGTCCAGCGCACAGTCCGGCGCCTACCGCGTGGTGCTGGAGCCGGCCATCTACCGCCGCGCCGGCAGCGCCGATCTCAGCGACCTGCAGGTGTTCAACGCGGCGGGCCAGGCGTTGCCCTCCGCGCTGCTGGCCCCGGACCAGCCGCTGGCGCAGCCCCCGGTGCAGCGCGAGCTGCCGTGGTTCGCGCTGCCGCCGTTGGCCGAAGCGCAGCGCAATGACCTGCAGCTGCTGACCGAGCGCGACACCGATGGCCGCGTGCGCCGGGTCGAAGCGCGCGTGGGCGGCGGCGGCGTGGCGAACGGGCAGGGCGGTTGGCTGATCGATGCCAGCGTGCTGGGCCAGCAGCCGTTGGCCGCACTGGTGCTGGACTGGGCCGACAGCGGGCAGCCGCTGCAGGCGCAGGTGCAGCTGGATGCCAGCGACGACCTGCAGCACTGGCGCGCGGTCGCGCGCGATGTGCCGCTGGTGGACCTGCAGCGCGCCGGCAAGCGCCTGCTGCAGCGTCGCCTGCAGGTGGATGGCAACGCACGCTACCTGCGCGTGCTGCCGCAGGGCGACGCGCGCCTGCCGGCCCTGCGCAGCGTGCTGGCCGAACTGCCGCCGGCGCCGGCGACGCTCCCGTGGGAGTGGCTGTCGCTGCAGCCCACGGCTGCCGGCAAGGGCGAATACACCTTCGAGCTGGATGGACGCTTCCCGGTCAGCAAGGCCGACGTGGCCAGCACCGACAACAGCCTGGTGCAGTGGACGCTGTACAGCCGCGACGATGCCGATGCGGAATGGCAGCGCCGCAGCGCACCGTGGATCGCCTACCAGGTGCAGCAGGGCGCCGCGGGCCAGCGCCAGCAGTCGGCTGCGCAGTCACTGGGCGGCCCGTGGCGTGACCGCTACTGGAAGCTGGTGGCCAGCCCGGTGGAAACGGCCACGGCACCGACCCTGCGCCTGGGCTACCAGCCGGAAGTGATGGTGTTCCTGAGCCAGGGCGCGGCGCCGTACGCGCTGGCCGTGGGCAGCGCCACCGCACGCCGCGCCGAAGCACCGATCGCGGTGCTGATCGAGGAACTGCGCCAGCGCAACGACCCGTCATGGCAGCCGACGCTGGCGCGGCTGGAAGGCGGCCCGGAGACGCTGGCTGGCGATGCCGCGTTGAAGCCGCAGCGCGACTGGAAGGCGTGGTTGTTGTGGGCGCTGCTGGGGTTGGGCGTGCTGGTGGTGGGTGGCCTGGCGGTCAGCCTGCTGCGGCAGAAGCCTGCGCCTTCGGCGTAGGTTCCGGCGAACGGCGCAGCCCCTCGTGGGTGGGCGGTTGGTAGAGTCGACTGTTAGTCGACTGGCCTTGCGAGGTAGGCCGGGCGGGTGGGTTGTCTGG
>NZ_JACVTV010000240.1:0-237 GCF_016624625.1 Stenotrophomonas sp. S41
CCCCCCCCCCCCCCCCCCCCCCCCCCCCCCCCCCCCCCCCGCCTTCGACAGACCTCCGCGATCTGTCAGAGCACGGGGTCGGATCCCGTTGCTGCGCAACGGGCTCCGACCCCATGTTGAATATTGATCTCTGATGGAAAAATCGTGTCGACCAAGGTCGACACCTACCAAAAGCCGCGCGTCCCAGTAGATCCACGCCATGCGTGGATGAATTCATTCGATATCCGACAGATGTGC
>NZ_JACVTV010000241.1:0-237 GCF_016624625.1 Stenotrophomonas sp. S41
CAATTCCCCTGGGGGGCTTGGCCGGGGCAACCAGGCCGGGGACACCCCGCAACCCGACACCGCCCCACCCCCGACAGTTTCCCGGTTACGGTGGGTGAACTCCGATTTCGGCAGGTGTCGACCTTGGCTGCCGCAGTAGATCCACGCCATGCGTGGATGCGAGCGAAGCGACCGGCGTTTGATTTTGATTTTCTTTTTTCTTTTCCGTGGCTGATGCGCCCGGAAACTGTCGGGGGC
>NZ_JACVTV010000242.1:0-229 GCF_016624625.1 Stenotrophomonas sp. S41
AGCGCGCAGCGCGGTCCCGCGGAAAGCCGCCGGGCATGGCCCGGCGCTACCCACCCATCCACGCCATGCGTGGATGGGTATTCCCATCAGCTCGACAGGTGCTCGATCGCCGCGACCTTGCCCAGGCGCTCGCCCAGCAGGGTCAGCAGCGCCAGGCGGTTGCCACGCAGCGCCGGGTCTTCGGCATTCACCATCACGCCATCGAAGAACGCATCGACCTGCGGACGCA
>NZ_JACVTV010000243.1:0-229 GCF_016624625.1 Stenotrophomonas sp. S41
CAAGACCACCGATAGCCATCATCGCTTCCGCAAACATCCCAACCTGCTCAAACCCGGGGAAAATTGCGTAGTTCCCAGTGGTTGCGAACAGGTGTGGGTGGCTGACATCACCTATCTGCCCACCGATGGAAAATTCGTTTACCTGAGCCTGGTTACCGATGCCTGGTCACGCAAGATCGTGGGCTGGAGCGTGAATGAGACGCTGCAGACCGAACATACCGCGCAAGCA
>NZ_JACVTV010000244.1:0-223 GCF_016624625.1 Stenotrophomonas sp. S41
CCCCCACCCCTCTCCCCCCCTGCCCCCCCCCCGGCCCCCCCCACTACCGATCAGCGGTCCGTCGCCCACTGGATGAACGCCCAGCGCCGGGGCGCTGGGGCTGCAGGAAGGGGGGCCGGCGACCGTGCTGTTCAAGGCGTCGAGCGTGATCGTCGGCGTGCCGATGTAACGGCGTGCATCCCGCCCGGGGGGGGGGGGGGGGGGCCCCCGCGCCCCCCCCCCC
>NZ_JACVTV010000245.1:0-217 GCF_016624625.1 Stenotrophomonas sp. S41
ACCTGGCTACGAACCAGGCGGTCGGGAGTTCGAATCTCTCCGGGCGCACCATTACACCGAAACAGCAGGCTCCGGCCTGCTGTTTTTTTTTGTGTTTTCGGCAGGGCTGCGCCCTGCACCTGCAGAGGCCTTCAAGCAAAGGCAACGGCCAAAGCCAGTGCGGCATTCCGTGGGTTGGCGGGGCGGTGTCGGATTGCGGGGACGCCGCAAGTACGTC
>NZ_JACVTV010000246.1:0-215 GCF_016624625.1 Stenotrophomonas sp. S41
CGGCCTGGTCACTTCGTACGTTCCAGCGGTGGTTGGCCTCATCGATGAAGATGGCAGCCACGTCGCCTTCCAGCAGAAGACCAGCTACTACCTAGCGACAGACGGAAGTGGTGATCGTGCGGACCGCACCAATGACGGCTGGATTGTCAGCAGGCGCGGTGAAGTCCTGCGCTTCAATCGAATGGGGCTGCTCCAGCGGCGTGAATTCGAAGACG
>NZ_JACVTV010000247.1:0-214 GCF_016624625.1 Stenotrophomonas sp. S41
ACAATTGTCAGATATCGAATGAATTCATCCACGCATGGCGTGGCTCTACTGGTAACGGCGGCTTTTGGTAGGTGTCGACCTTGGTCGACACGATTTTTCTGTCAGATATCGAAATAAATTTGGGGTCAGAGCCCGTTGCGCAGCAACGGGATCCGACCCCGTCTTCCGACAGATCGCGGGAAACTGTCGAAGGCGGGGTGGGTCCGGTTGAGGG
>NZ_JACVTV010000248.1:0-213 GCF_016624625.1 Stenotrophomonas sp. S41
TCGGCGTTCTCGGTGCCGACCACGGTGCCGTTGGTTTCGGTGTGGCGATCATCATCCCAGCGGCTGTAGCCGACCTGCAGCTGCGGTTCCAGATAGATGCCGCCGTTGCTGGCGATTCCCAGGCGGAAGGCATAACCGGTTTCCACCGCACCCTGCCAGGCGCGGCTGTCGTAGCGCTCGCTGGCCAGGCCGATGCCTTCCACACGGTTGCGG
>NZ_JACVTV010000249.1:0-207 GCF_016624625.1 Stenotrophomonas sp. S41
AGATGGTGCAGTTTGCGCGTACCTACTCGAGGCTGGCGCGCGCGGCAGTCGTTCACAAGCGCCAGTGCCGTGGCATCGGCAGCGTCTCGCTGCTGCTGACGGTGTCCAGCCTGATAGAACGCCTGCCGACTGATGCCGAAGTGGCGGCAAGCCCTGGCCACGCTTACGCCTTTGAGGCGCCTTTGCGTGAGGACTTGCCGGAAGGCT
>NZ_JACVTV010000024.1:0-43741 GCF_016624625.1 Stenotrophomonas sp. S41
GGGACGGCGGGGATCAAGTCGTTTGTGCACAAACGACTTGATCCCCTCCGTCCCCTTTTTTCAACCGAAGATGAAGCTGCCCTTCATCATCGCGAAGTGGCCGGGGAACGAGCAGAAGAAGGTGTAATCGCCGCCCTTCTGCAGGCCCTTGGTCGAGAAACGCACGCGCGCGGTTTCGCCGCCGCCGATCACCTTGGTGTGCGCCAGAACGCGCTTGTCGGCCTTGGGCAGGTAGCTGTCGGCCAGGGTCATGCGCATGCCGGCCATCGCCACCGGCTGGTAGTCGGCCGTGCGGGTCAGCACCCAGTTGTGGCCCATCGCCGTGGCCGCCAGCTTGCCGGTGTGGCGCAGGGTCAGGTCCACTTCGCTGCAATCGGCGGCCACCTTGATCTGGCGCGTGCTGAAGCTCATCTGGTCGGTGCTGTCGATGCTCACCGCACACACGCGTGCCATCGCTGACGGCGCCAGCATCAGCGCACCCAGTCCCACTGCCACCATCCAAGCCTTCATCGTTGCGTCTCCTGCGGGTTCACCGACCATTCTAGGCAGGGCCATGCGCCACCGGCTGCGACCGTCTGTCGCATGCGCACGGCAGGGTGTTCGCGCTTCCACGGCGATGGCATGCTCAGGCCATGCGGATCGACCTGTTGCTGCTCGATGTGGATGGCGTGCTGGTGCAGTACCAGCGCGCGCAGCGCGTGCTGCATCTGGCGCAGGCGCTGGAGGTGAGCGCCGATGCCGTGCAGGCGGCGCTGTATGACAGTGGGCTGGAAGCGGCACACGACAGCGGCGCGCTGGATGGCACGACCTATCTGGCGCGCCTTGGCGAACTGCTGGGCCACACCGTGGATGCGCAGACCTGGACCGCCGCACGCCAGGCCGCCAGCCATCCGCAGGACGCGGTGCTGCAGCGCCTGGAGCACCTGCAGGTGCCGCTGGCGGTACTGACCAACAATGGCGCGCTGATGGTGCAGGCGCTGCCCCAGCTGCTGCCGGGCCTGTTTCCTGCGCTGCACGGGCGGGTGTTCTGCAGTGCCGATTTCGGCCTGCGCAAACCGCAGCCGGCGGTGTTCCAGCGCGTGCTCGAGGTGCTGCAGGTTGCGCCTGCGCACACGTTGTTCGTCGATGACCTGTTCGCCAACGTGCGCGGCGCACGCGCCGCCGGCCTGCACGCGGAGACGGTGCGCGACGGGCGTGGGTTGGGGAAGGTGTTGAAGCGCTACGCGGTGCGGTGACCACCCTCTGCGCCATGATCGGGGTCAGAGCCCTCTCCGTGGGAGAGGGATCCGACCCCGGCGCCGGGATCAGCGCGCGGCCACGAACGCGGCAACCGCCGCGCGCAGGCGCTTGAGGCCTTCGGCCACTTCTTCGTCGGTGATGTTCAGCGACGGCACGAAGCGCAGCACGTCCGGGCCGGCCTGCAGGGTCAGCAGGCCCTGGTCGGCAGCATGGTCGAGGATGGCACCGGCCTGGCCGGCGAAGGCCGGGCTCAGCACCGCGCCCAGCATCAGGCCGCGGCCACGCACGCCACTGAACACGCCGAACTCTTCGCTGATGCGGTCAAAGCCATCGCGCAGCGCCTTCGACTGGCGGCTGACGTTGGCGGCGATCTCCGGCGAGGCCAGCTTGCGCAGGGCCACGCGGGCGACGGCCGCGGCCAGCGGGTTGCCACCGAAGGTGGTGCCGTGGGCGCCGAACTGCATGGTTTCGGCCACCTTCGGGCCGGCCAGCATCGCGCCGATCGGGAAGCCGCCGCCGAGGGCCTTGGCCAGGGTGACCATGTCCGGCACCACGTCATCCTGCCAGTGCGCGAACAGGGTGCCGGTGCGGCCCATGCCGGCCTGGATCTCGTCCAGCACCAGCAGGGCATCGTGCTGGTCGCACAGCTCACGCACGCGCTTGAGGAAGCCGGACTTGGCCGGCATCACGCCGCCCTCGCCCTGCACCGGCTCGAGCATGACGGCGGCCACGTCGCCGGCGGCCATCGCGGTTTCCAGCTGCACTTCATCGTTGAAGTCGATGTAGCGGAAACCACCGGGCAGCGGCTCGTAACCTTCCTGGTACTTCGGCTGGGCGGTGGCGGTCACCGCGCCCATGGTGCGGCCGTGGAAGCTGCCGCGGAAGGTGATGATGACGCGCTTGTCGGCCGGGCGACCCTTGCTGGAGGCCCACTTGCGGACCATCTTGATCGCCACTTCGTTGGCTTCGGCGCCGGAATTGCACAGGAACACGCGCTCGGCGAAGCGGCTGGCCTGCACCAGTTCCTCGGCCAGGTGCAGCGGCGGTGCGCTGTAGAACACGTTGCTGGTGTGCCACAGCTTGCCGGCCTGCTCGACCAGCGCGGCCACCAGGTCCGGGTCGTTATGACCCAGGCCACACACGGCAATGCCGGCGGCCAGGTCGATGAACTCGCGGCCCTGGCTGTCCCACACGCGGGCGCCCTGGCCTCGCTCCAGCACCACCTGGCGGGGCTTGTACACCGGCAGGTAGTAGTGCGACAGGGAGATCAACGGATCGGTAGCGGCGGTCATGGCAGTGGAGTGGGTTCAGGAACCCCCATTCTCGCCCCCCAGCCCCTGCGGCACAATGTGCGGATGCGCCCGTTTTCCGCCCCCCAGCTGAACCCCGCCACCGCTTCCGGCTGGCGCCGGACCTGGTTCGACATCATCTACCGCCACGACACCCGGCCGTCCCGCAATTTCGACCTGATCCTGGTGGTGGCCATCATCGCCAGCATCCTGGTGGTGATGATCGACAGCGTGCAGCACCTGCACGTGGCGTGGTCGGACTGGCTGTACGTCATCGAATGGGGCTTCACCGCCCTGTTCACGATCGAGTACCTGCTGCGGCTGGCGGTGGTGAAGCGGCCGCTGCGCTACGCGGTCAGCATCTGGGGCATCATCGACCTGCTGTCGATCCTGCCGGCCTATCTGTCGCTGTTCATCCCCGGCGCGCAGAGCCTGCTGGTGGTGCGCGCACTGCGCATGCTGCGGGTGTTCCGCATCCTCAAGCTGACCCGCTACATCGAGGAAAGCGGCGTCCTGCTGCAGTCGCTGTGGCGCAGCCGGCGCAAGATCCTGCTGTTCCTGTTCACGGTCATCACCATCACGATCATCGCCGGCACCCTGTGTACATCATCGAGGGCCCGACGCATGGGTTCAGCAACATCCCGGCCAGCATGTACTGGGCGGTGGTGACCATGGCCACGGTCGGCTTCGGCGACATCGTGCCGCAGACCGTGCTCGGCCGCTTCGTCACCTCGGTGCTGATCCTGATCGGTTACAGCATCATCGCCGTGCCCACCGGCATCTACACCGCCGAGCTGGCCAGCACCATGCGCGAGGCCGACATGGCCGCGCGCCGGGATGCACGCGGCTGCCCGCAATGCGGGCTGGAAGGCCACGAGCCCGACGCGCGCCATTGTCGCCGGTGCGGCAGTGCCCTGCCGGATACCTTCAACAAGTAGATCCACGCCGTCCAGACCCAGTAGATCCACGCCATGCGTGGATGAGCAACTGCACAGTGCGGACCAACGGTCCGCACCCACCAGAGTCAGTAGATCCACGCCATGCGTGGATGAGCACCCACCAGAGTCGGTACTCGTCAACGCATGCGATTGCTGGTGGTCACCAGGTCGTTGTACGCGTCCAGGATGTCCGACTGCGCGCCTTCCGGGGCCGAAGTGAGCCAGCTGCCCGAAGCCTTGCGCTCGGCGGCCAGGCCCTCGGCGCTGATCGGCTTACCCTGCTCGATGCGTTCGATGCCACGGCCGGCCTTGCGGATCAGCATGTCGGCCGAGCGCTGCACATGGCCCCACATCGGGTCGTCCTTGCCGATGCCGGCGGCCTGCATTTCCTTCACCAGCGCCTCGTAACCCGCCAGGCGCGTGCGCAGCGCGGCGACGTCCGGCTTTTCATCCTGGAAGGCCACCGCAAGCTGCTTGCCATCACCCACCAGACGCAGGTGGTAGTACGCCGGCGAACGACCCTCGCTTTCTTCGATCTGCTTCAGCTGCGCGGCACGGCGGTCTTCCTCGTTCTTTTCCAGCGCCACGTCCAGTGCGTCGCTGGCCTTGAAGAAGGCCGCATAGGCCTGCATCAGCGGTGCGTGCTGGCTGCGCATGCCTTCGCCGCCATCGCGACGGAACTCCTCGCGGCTGAAGTAGCCATCGGCCTGCTCGATCTTCGCGTACAGGGCCTGGAAGGCCTGCTGGTAATCACGCACCGGCGCATCCATCGGGATCGCCGGTGTCATCGCCAGCGCGTCGGTCAGCGGCTGGCCGCAGTACTCCACGCGGTGCGACAGCACCTTGCCCGGCGAACGCGGCTGCGCTTCCTTGCCGGTCGGGCCGGCCTCGACATCCTTGATCCAGCCGGTGTACGTCTCGAAGCCCTCGTGGATGGGCTGCTCGACGCCGTTGTAGCACTCGATGTAGGCGTTGACCTTGGCCAGGCTGGGATCGGCCAGCGACAGGCCGGTGGATTTGTTGCAGCCGACCAGGCCGGCCACGGCGCCCAGCAGCAGCACCGGCAGTACACGTACAGAAGCGTTCAATTCAGTTCCTTGCAGAAAAAAAAGAGCACCGCCTTATTGGCGGTTGCTCTGGAATACCAGTGAGTTGTATTCCTGCATCAGCTTGCCCGGCGAGCCATGCGGTGCCATGGTGGTGTCCAGCATGCGCCGCTCGATATCGCTGTACGGTGTCTTCTCCGCAACGCGCTTCAGGCGCTCCTTGCTCTCACGGCGGAAATTCTCGGCGGTGCGCTCGAAGCTGTTCCAGTCCAGCTTGCCCGGCTCCTGCTCGGCCACCTTGGCATGGGCCTCGTCGGAGATCGCGTTGAACGCATCCAGGCGCCGGCGCGCTTCGGCCACGTCGAAGCTGTCTTCAGCCATCAGGTCCATCAGCGCCTTGGCATCGCGCATGATCGCCAGGCGGTAGAAATTGCGGGTGCGGCCTTCCTGCGCTTCCACCTTGGCCAGCTGCGAATCCTGCAGGCGATCGTTCTCGGCATCCAGCGCGTCGCTGAACACGCTGCTGGCTTCGACGAAGGTACCGAATGCAGACATCAACGGCGCATGCAGCGCCTTGCCGCGCGCGAAGCCATCGTCTTCGTAGTCATCACGCTGGTAGTAGTCGGCCGCTTCGTGGGTGATCGGCTGCAGTGCATGCAGTGCATCGAGATAGCCCTGCGCGGCCTTGTCCAGCTCCGGCAGCGACGGCTGCGCGGCGATGGCTTCCGGCAGCGTCTTGTCGCAGCCTTTGAGGTCGCTGGCGGTCAGGTCCGGCGGACCGATCGGGCGTTGCTCGCGACCGGTCGGGCCGGCCTTGGGGTCCTTCATCCACACCGTGTACGGGCCGATGCCCGCGTGGATCTTGCGGTCCACATCGTTGTAGCACTCGATGTAGCCGTTGAGCTTGCCCATCAGGGCCTGGTCGCTGTCGGTGTCGACGGCGGCGGTCTCGCCCTTGCCTGCAGTGTCGGCGGCATCGGCCGGGGCCGCAGGCTTGCCACCACAGGCGGCCAGGACAAGGGACAGCGAAGCAGCCAGGGTGGCCGCACGAAGCATCGGTCGCATAGAGAAACTTCCTTGTTGAGAGAGTTGATGAAAACGATTCCAGCCACCCATTCTACCCAACCCGGGCAGTGGCCATCCTTGACCACTGCCTCAGAAGCACGCGCCGCCGATCAATCCAGGAACAGGTCCGGCAGCAGCGGACGCGACGCGTCCACGGCGTACCCGGACAGATCGGTCACCCCGGCTTCGCCCAACACCTCGTCATCGATCAGGAAGCGGCCATGGAAACCGGCGGCCTCGCGCACCAGTACCGCATGCGCGGCATCGGCCATGATCTGCGGCGTACGGCAGCCCGCCGCATCGACGCCGGGGATCATGTTGATCGCATCGGTGGCGATGACGGTGCGCGGCCACAGCGCATTGACCGCCACGCCCTGCGGGCCGAACTCCGCAGCCAGGCCCAGGGTGACGAAGCTCATGCCCATCTTGGCCAGCGTGTAGCCGGTATGCGGGCCCCACCACTTCGGTTCCAGGCTGGGCGGCGGGGCCAGGGTGAGGATGTGCGGATTGGGCGCCTGCAGCAGGTACGGCAGGCACGCCTGCGCGCACAGGAAACTGCCGCGCGAATTGACCTGCTGCATCAGGTCGAACCGCTTCATCGGCGTATCCAGCGCGCCGCGCAGCCAGATCGCGCTGGCGTTGTTGATGAGGATGTCGATGCCACCGAAGGTATCCACCGTCGCGGCCACGGCGGCCTTCACCTGGTCCTCTTCGCGGATGTCGCACTTCAGGGCGAGGCCCTGGCCGCCGGCCGCGGTCACGGCTTCGGCGGCGCTGTGGATGGTGCCCGGCAGCTTCGGGTTGGGCACCGACGACTTCGCGGCGATGGCCACGTTGGCGCCGTCGCGCGCCGCGCGCAGTGCGATGGCCAGGCCGATGCCACGCGAGGCACCGGTGATGAAAAGGGTTTTGCCCTGCAGACTGCCCACGTTCCACACTCCAGCGTACAATGAGCCGCTAGTATGCCGCGCCGACGCGGAGTTCACCGCGCGTTGACGATACTGGCCCCCCCGGTCACACGCACGAGGTACACGCCATGCGCCGTTCCCGTCTGCTGCTGCCTGCCCTGGGCCTGGCCCTGCTCACCGCCTGCCAGGGCCGTGCGCCGGAACCCGGCACCGAACCTGCCACGGGTGATGCGCCCGCCGCCAACAAGGCCGCCGATGGCTCACTGCGCTGGAGCGAGTCGGTGGTCTGGGATGGCGACCTCAACGCCTGCCGCCAGGGTGAGAACAGCGCAACGCGCGAGTGCCTGGCCGAGACGATGAAGTCCGCCGGCGCCAGCGCCGATGCCGTGGCCGCTGCAGACCAGCTGTCCACCGGCGGTGAGTTGGCCTACGTGACGGCCTGGCATGAACACGATGGCCTGGGCGTGGCCACGGTGGAGTATCCGTTCCGCGCCAACACCAATGAAGGCACGCGCCTGGTGGATGCCGGTGGCAAGCGCATCGATGTCGACGCGGTGCAGCTGGACGACACCCTCCGCGCCGACCCGGGCGTACAGGCCGTGCTGGCCGCGCATCCGCAGGCCACGCCGTTCGCGCCCGCACAGGCAGCAGGCACGGCACCGCTCGATGGCGGCGGCATCCGCCTGCTGTACCGCACGCCGCTGCGCGACTGCCATGCCTGTGCGGATGTCGGCCAGCTGCAGATCGGTTATGACTTCGACGACAAGCGCAATTTCATCGGCCAGCAGGTGGTGCCGGCGGCGCCGTGATGCCATAACGTTGCGTACCCGCCGGGCATGGCCCGGCGCTACCGATCCGGAGCGTGCCCTTGAGGTAGCGCCGGGCCATGCCCGGCGACAGGCAAGACGTGGCACCTGCCGTAGAGTCGAGCTTGCTCGACTGCTCCTGGCGCCTCAGTCGAGCAGGCTCGGCTCTACTCCTGGCCCTTCAGTCGGGCAAGCTCGACTCTACTCCTGGTACAGAACCTCGATGGCATCACCACGGGCAAGACGTCTCACCTGATCCAACGTATCCACCGCCATGACAGAGTACGTAACCTCCACACCGGAGTGCAGGCGTCCCTCGGCAGTGTCCTCATCAGTCTCTACTGATATCAGCTTGCGGATTCCGGCGAATCGATAGAGGGACGGTCTACCGTCTTCACCCATCAGGCGGCCGCTCAGATCCTCATAGTCAGAGGCAAGCGCTTTCGCATTGTCGAGAGCTTGCTCTTCGCTATCCGCACTGAGGAGATAGACGTTCTCATGGACAAGAATCGAGTCCTGCCCTTCGCATTCGTAGTAAAAAATGGCGTGCGCGCAGTACCACATGGATCACCCCAATCAATTGCCTGATGCGGAAATCAGCGCGTCGGGCCGCGAGAGGCCCGCATCATCCAGCGCTATCCAATCAACCCCAACTCTCTCCGGAACAGCACCAGCAGAATCCAGACGATGTAGTAGGGAAACAAGACCGTAACGTAAGCCCGCAAACGCCTGGCACGCGCTCGCTGCGTCGAAGAAAGCAACGCGAACTGCTTCAATTCCCCCAGCACAAGAGGAATGACAACACTACGCGACGCGTAGCCCAGAGTCGGCGACCCCATATTGCGCCACGCGTCCGGCAGCTCCAACCGCAGCCTTGCAAGGAACACCCTGAGCTCGACCAGATATATGAAATTGAAAACAACGGCAACGGGCGCTGAGAGAACCAGAAAATCAATCACCATTACTTTATTCCTGATGCCCAGATGAATTGATTGCAGGGCCTATCCGAGGTATCGGCAGGACGCCATCCGAGTAGGAGATCGAACAGTCTTTGTACTCGGCACAGAATTCACGCATGCCTGTGAGCGT
This sequence comes from Stenotrophomonas sp. S41, assembly GCF_016624625.1. Taxonomy (NCBI): domain Bacteria; kingdom Pseudomonadati; phylum Pseudomonadota; class Gammaproteobacteria; order Lysobacterales; family Lysobacteraceae; genus Stenotrophomonas; species Stenotrophomonas sp. S41. The sequence goes on from NZ_JACVTV010000024.1 coordinate 8,381, forward strand.
TCGCAACCGCTCCACATTTTCCAGGCCTGCGAATCTTCCAGCGACGACATGCTCGGGAACAACGCCGTCACCGACAACGATCTTCGGCGAGCGCTGGAAGATGGCCTCGACGCGATAGTAGCCCGCTTCAAGCAACGGCTCCTGCTCGTCCGCCCCCCTGGAAAAAACGATGGCTGAAGCCAGGTCGTTGATCTCTGCGGAATCGCGGCTTGCGAACAGAACCTTGGCACCATGACCAGGATGGAAGAGAACGACCGAGACGCTGCGCCCTTCAAATGCATCTGGAGCAGAGAACAACTCGACCGCGGAGACCACACAGGCCCCAACCGACATGCGATGCGCGCAGCGGTCAACGGGCGCGGCAGCAACGTTGTCATGGCTACTGCCCTTGCAGGCAATCAACACTCCGCACAGCACAACGGCCATGATCCATACGCGCCCCCTCATGTGATCTTCCTTGATGAGTCATTCAGCAAACGATGCACAGGCACCCCCTTCATCTATAGCGGGTGCCTTCCCGAGTACACAAGACGATCAGTCGGCTTCTTTTCCGCCGAAAGCAGAAAGGCATCAAGATAGTCCGGCACATACCAATCATCCCAAGGCGCAAGACCATAGAAGGCATTTGCAAACTCTTCCACGATCCCCGAGCCTCGAATTCTGGCGCCAATGAATCCGCTCCTGCGCAGCGTCTCATAGGGGGCCGCGTCGACCACGCCCCCTGTATCGCGAAGATCGACCACCTTCCAACGACCCGAATCCAGCAGATCGCGGGTTACAAAAACGGCCGAAAACAGTGCATCCAGGCCCAGAGGGGGGATGTCCCCACCGGCCCAAGCGCCTTTGAAATCAAATAGAGCGATCACCGCACTATTCAAAACGTGCGCCTCACGCCCGATGACCTGGCCAACACACAAATCACCATCCTCAAGCGGAAGCAGAAAGACGCTTCCGATGTCCCACTTCTGCTTTGCACGGACTGACACCCCTCCCCCTCCTGGGCCGCGCGGCCCTGCCAGACAATGAATTGATTCACGCCATCCCCTTGCGTCCGCATGCGCACCCGCACCACGCGGGCCGGCTCGACGCTTCGCAACAGATCCCGTCTTCAGTCGTAGGCCTGCACCTGCTTCTTCAGAAGGTGCGGTACGATCCATCGATGCACCGGCGCCACCGGCAGCATGTACACCCGCCCAAACGCGTTGTGGGTATGCACGATGGTGGCCACTTCCAGCACGTCGCCCTGCCACTGCAGCGCCAGCTGCACACGCAGGTGGCGGTCGTTGTCCTCCAGCACGATGGCGTCCTCATCCAGCGACTGCAGGGTGAAGATGCCCAGCCGCTGGCCCGGTCGCGGTGCGATGGTCTCCTGCACCGCGCGCAACGAGCCCAGGTCCTTCATGCCGAGCAGGCGCATGCCGCGGTTGCGCAGCGCCATCAGGCCATCGAACCAGCCGGGGATGGTCGCGGCCATGTCCCTATAGGCCTGCAGCGCGCTGCGGCCATCGCGCCGGGTGCTGGCCTGGCAGGCGTGCACGAAGCTGGCGCCGGGCAGCTGCGCGCGCAGCACGCTGGCCGCACTCGGCGGCGCGGTCACCACCTGCGCGGCGGTCACGGCTTCGGCCCCTGCCCTTCGTTGTCTTCCCAATGCAGGATGCGGCGGGTGACGAAGCGGTAGACCGGCTTGCCGGTGGCGAACCACAGCTCGCGCACCCAGGAGGTGCGCTTGAGCACGCGCTTCTCCACCGGGGTGAGCGACTCGCGGCAGTACATGCGCTTGTGCTTGAGCAGGTGGCGCAGGTCTTCGCGGGCCAGCAGGCGCATCCAGCGCGAGCGCGGGTTGCCGATCACCGCCAGCTGGAAGTCGATCAGCGCCGGGCGGCCGTCCTCGGTCACCAGCCAGTTGGCTTCCTTGGCCAGGTCGTTATGGGCCACACCGCGCCGGTGCAGCTGCTGCAGCAGGCGCCGCGCGGCACGGAACCAGGCCAGGTCGCCCCGCGGCGGACGCTGGTACATGGCATCGCCGGCCATGAAGCTGCGGTCGAGATGGCGGCCATCCCAGTCCAGCAGCTGCGGCACGTCGGCCATGCCCTCGATATGTCGCAGCGCGCGTGCTTCGCAGCGTGCCAGCCACCACGCCGGCACGCGCAGCCACAGCGGCGTTGCGCCCAGGTCGCGGCGTACGAAGGGGCCCTGCGGCCCCTGCACAAGCAGGATGCGGCCGAAGCTGTCGGCCTTCAGGGCATGCGTTGGAGCGTCGGTCGAGTGCGGCATGCGCCCATTCTAGGCGATGGCGCTGGTTGCAAACGGTCACCAAGCCGCTGGGAACCAGTCACCTTCACGCCTCTATAATCGGGCAATGGACTCTTCATGGATCGACGCCACCCTCGCGTGGATTGCCGCCCATCCCGTACTCGCGGGCGCGGTTATTTTTCTGATCGCCTTCTGCGATGCGGTCATCATTCTCGGCGCCATCGTGCCGGCGCTGCCCCTGCTGTTCGCGGTGGGCGTGTTCATCGGCCTGGGGCAGATCTCCGGGCCGTATGCCGTGGCCGCGGCGGCGCTGGGTGCGTTTGCCGGTGATGGCATCAGTTACTGGATCGGCCGCCGCTGGGGCGACCGCCTGCGCGGGGTCTGGCCGTTCAGCCGCTATCCGCAGCTGCTGGACCGCGGCGAGAACCTGTTCCGCCGCAATGCCTTCAAGAGCATCCTGATCGCGCGCTATGTCGGCGCCATCCGGCCGTTCGTGCCCGCCATCGCCGGCATGCTGAAGATGCCGGCCAGCCGCTACGTGCAGGCCAGCGGCATCGCCAGCCTGTCGTGGGCGGTGCTGTTCCTGGCGCCAGGCTGGATCCTCGGCGAAGCCTATGACGCCGTCGCCGCGGTTGCCGGGCGCCTGGTCGTGGTGGTCGGCCTGCTGGTGGTCATCCTCGGCCTGGTCTGGGCCATCGTGCTGTACGGCTACCGCTGGTCGGCCGCGCGCATGGACCACTGGCTGGCGCGCCTGCTGGACTGGTCCAACCGCCACCCCACGCTGGGCCGCTACACGGTCGGCGTGCTCGATCCGAAGCGCCGTGAATCGGTGCCGCTGGCGATGCTGGCGCTGATGCTGCTGTTGCTGGGCTGGGGCTGGTTCGCGCTGCTGACCGTGGTGGTCGCCCATGGCGAACCGCTGGCCATCGACCTGCTGGTGCACCAGGCCATGCTGGCCCTGCGCAACCCGTTGGCCGACTACCCGATGGCCGCACTGGCCTCGCTGGGCGCGTGGCAGGTGCTGATGCCGGCCACTGCGGCGGCGATGGGCTACCTCGTCTGGCGCCGGCGCTGGATGGCGGCCGCGCACTGGCTGGCCGCACTGGCCTTCGGCTTGGCCCTGACCAAGCTGCTGGGCACCACCGTGGACGTGGTGCGCCCGGTCGATGCCAGCAGCGGCTTCGGCTTCCCCTCGGTGTCGGTGACCATGGCCACCATCACCTTCGGCTTCTTCGCGGTGCTGATCGCCCGCGAAATGCCCGGCCGCACCCGCGTCTGGCCGTACCTGGTGTCGGGCATCGTGGTCAGCCTGATCGGCTTCTCGCGCCTGTACCTGGGCGCGCACTGGCTGAGCGACGTCATCGGCGGGATGCTGTTCGGCACGTTCTGGCTGCTGGTGCTGGGCATCGCCTACCGCCGCCGCTTCAACCGCTCGTTCTGGGTGAAGCCGGTGGCGTGGCTGTTCTACGGCGTCTTCGCAGTGGCGGCGATGTGGTACGCGCCGCGCAACATCCCGGTGAAGCTGGAACGCTTCGAACCGACCCTGCCGGCACCGGTGGCCATGGACATGCAGGCCTGGTGGCAGCACGACTGGGCCAAGCTGCCGGCGCGCCGCAATGAGTTCGACGATGACCAGCGCTGGCCGCTGGATGTGCAGGTGGCCGGCCCGCTGGCACCGCTGCAGGCGCAGCTGGAAGCGCGTGGCTGGACCGTGCAGGCGCAGGCCGGCTGGGAAGAAGCCCTGCTGATGCTGGACAAGAACACCGGCGCCGACGAACTGCCGGTGCTGCCGGCCACGCTGGAAACGCGCGTGGAAGCGCTGTTGATGGTGCGCCAGGGTGCCAAGCCGGATGAGCGCTATGTGCTGCGCCTGTGGCCGGCACCGGGCCAGCTGCAGCCGGGCAACGTGCCGCTGTGGCTGGGCAGCGCGCAGAGCCTGCGCTACGAGCGCCACTTCGAGTGGATCGGCATGTGGCACCCGGTGCGCGGCATCGACCCCGCGTTCAACGCGGTGAAGGACGCCGTGCGGGACATGCCGCAGCACGAGGACGTGCACGCCGAAACCGGGCTGCCGGTGCTGCGGTTGAAGACGCAGCCGTGATGGATGCGCCGGGCATGGCCCGGCGCTACCGGAACGTGGACGTCAACGTGATGCATCCGCCGGGGGGGGGGCCCGGGGGCCCGGGGGGGGGGGGGGCCGGGGGGGCCCCCCCCCCCGCGGCGTAGATCCACGCCACGCGTGGATGGCTGCTTACGGCATCCACCCCAGCAACTGCTGCAACCGCTGGTGCGGGTCGTCCATCTGCAGCAGCTGCAACCGCTGCTGCTCACCCAGCGGCAGCAGTTCGGCCAGCCGCCAGCCGACCCAGCTGGCCTGGTCCAGCAACGCCGGGTTGGCCGGCGCGTAGGCTTCACCCGCCTGTTCGATGATGTGCCCCAGCACCGTGGCCAGCAGCGCATGCTGCGGCTTCAGTTCGTCATCGGGATCTTCCTCGCACCAGCGCACATCGGCCACGACCAGGCCGTTGTCGCGCACGCGGGTACGCTCGACATGGAAACGCCGGGTGCCGCGCAGGCGCAGCTGCAGCACGCCATCGGCGCCGACATCGAAGTCCTCGATGCGGACCTGCACGCCGTAGGCCGCCGGGATGGCCGGCTCCCCTACTTCCTGCCCCTCCAGGATCAGGCAGACACCGAAGCCCTCGCCGCTGCGGCCGGTGTCGCGCACCAGGTCCAGGTAGCGGCGCTCGAACACGCGCAGGCCAACCGCCGCGCCGGGCACCAGCGTGGTGTGCAGCGGAAACAGCGGCAGCGAAACGTCGGTGCTCATCGGGCCTGCAGGGCGGCGAGGAAGCGGCGCGGCGCGCCGTCGAAGCCACCGTTGGACATGAACACCACGTGGTCACCGCTGCGCACGCTGGACTGCAGCTGTGCCAGCAGCGCATCGGTATCGGGCACGGCATGGGCCTGGCCACGCACGGCGGCGATCACCGAAGCGGCATCCCAGGCCAGTTCCGGCCGATGCAGGAACACCACTTCGTCGGCCAGCGCCAGCGACGGTGCCAGCGCCTGGGCGTGTGCGCCCAGCCGCATCGAGTTGCTGCGCGGTTCCATCGCCACCACGATACGCGCGTCGCCGACCTTGGCGCGCAGGCCGTCCAGCGTGGTCGCGATCGCCGTGGGGTGGTGGGCGAAATCATCGTAGACGGTGATGCCGTCATGGCTGCCGATCACTTCCATGCGGCGCTTGACGCTGCGGAAGCGGGCCAGCGCGGGGATCACCTCGGCCGGGGCCACGCCCACCGCATGCACGGCGGCCAGCGCGGCCAAGCCGTTGAGCACGTTGTGGCGGCCCAGCAGCGACCAGTGCACATCACCCAGCGCCTGCCCACGGTGATGCACGCGGAAGGCGCTGCCATCGGCGGCCAGCAGCTCGGCATGCCATTCCAGCGACGGGTCGAAACCGAAGCGCTCGACCGGGGTCCAGCAGCCCATCTGCAGCACCTTGGCCAGGTGCGCGTCCTCGCCATTGACGATCAGGCGGCCGCGCGCGGGCACGGTGCGTACCAGGTGGTGGAACTGGCGCTCGATGGCTTCCACGTCCGGGAAGATGTCGGCGTGGTCGTATTCGAGGTTGTTGAGGATGGCCACCAGCGGCCGGTAGTGCACGAACTTGCTGCGCTTGTCGAAGAAGGCGGTGTCGTACTCATCGGCCTCGACCACGAACTCGCGGCCTTGGCCCAGGCGGGCGGAGACGCCGAAATCCTCGGCCACGCCACCGATCAGGAAGCCCGGCGAACGCCCGGCGCTTTCCAGCAGCCAGGTCAGGATGGTGGTGGTGGTGGTCTTGCCATGGGTGCCGGCCACGGCCAGCGTGTCGCGGCCCGGCAGCACCTGCTCGGACAGCCACTGGGCACCGGAGATGTAGCGCTGGCCGGCATCGAGCACGGCTTCCACGGCCGGGTTGCCGCGCGACAGGGCGTTGCCGATCACCACCTCGGCGGTGCCCGGTGGCACGCTGTCGGCACGGTAGCCCTGGTCCAGGACGATGCCCAGCTGCTCGAGCTGGGTGGACATCGGCGGATAGATGGCCTGGTCGCTGCCACTGACCGTATGGCCCAGTTCCCGCGCCAGGGCGGCCACGCCACCCATGAAGGTGCCGGCGATTGCAAGGATATGTACGCTGCTCATGACCGGGGATTGTGACCGATCACGGCTGTATAGGGCCATTGTCGGCAGCGGGGTCAGACAACTCCTACACCGCTTGTGAGAAAAGTCCAATCGTCTGTCAGGGAATTCCTGATAGCGCAGGTATGTGAACCCGTACACAATTCTGGAAGCCAGCCGTAGTACCCGAACCGGTCCTACTCCCCAAGAGGCCATCCCCAAGGGAGCTCATGCTGCGGAGCCCTGAGCAAGCTCATCGCTGGCACCTATGAAACGAAACAGGCCTGGTCCGCGAGGATCAGGCCTGTTTCGTTGTCGCTGCACGGCGGCCGGCGCAGGGCCGGCCAACCGCCATCAGCCCTTGATCGCCGCCAGGATGCGGGCTTCGATCTCGTCCAGGTCACCGACGCCATCGACGCGGGCCAGGGTGCCACGGCCGGCGTAGAAGTCGACCACCGGGGCGGTCTGGTCGTTGTAGACCTGCAGGCGCTGGCGCACCGCTTCCGGGTTGTCGTCGGCGCGGCCCTGTTCCTGCGCGCGGCCGGCGATGCGCTCGACCAGCAGCTCGGTGGCCACGTCCAGCTGCACCACGGCGTCCAGCGGCTGGCCGATCTTGGCCAGCAGGCCGTCCATCGCATTGGCCTGGGCCACGTTGCGCGGGTAGCCGTCCAGGATGAAGCCCTTGGCGACATCGGCCTGGGTCAGGCGCGACTCCAGCATGCCCAGCAGGATGTCATCGGACACCAGGTTGCCGGCATCCATCACCGCCTTGGCCTGCTTGCCCAGCTCCGAGCCCGCGGCGATTTCCGCGCGCAGCATGTCACCGGTCGAAATATGGGCGATGCCCAGCTTTTCCTTCAGGCGCGTCGCCTGCGTCCCCTTGCCCGAACCGGGCGGTCCCAACAGAACCAATCGCATTGACCTGACTCCAACGTGTTGAAAACAAAGAAGGTTCGCGCCCCGGACGGACCGGTATCGCTGCACCGCAATAGCGCCACTTTAGCGCATACGGGTAATGTCTCTGCAATGTCCCCCTCACCGAGCAGGTAGAAGCATGCGCAACGGCACCCTCCTCTACGCCCAGTCCGGCGGCGTCACGGCGGTCATCAACGCCACCGCGGCGGCGGTCATCGAGCAGGCCCGCGCCAAGGGCATCAAGGTCCTGGCCGCCCGCAACGGCATCCTTGGCGCCCTCCGCGAGGAGCTGATCGACACCAGCAAGGAGAGTGCCGCCGCCATCCGCGCCCTCGCCCACACCCCGGGCGGCGCCTTCGGTTCGTGCCGGGTCAAGCTGAAATCGCTGGAGGCCGACCGTGCCCGTTACGACCGCCTGCTGGAGGTGCTGCGCGCCCACGACGTGCGCTGGTTCCTCTACAACGGCGGCAACGATTCGGCCGATACCGCGCTGAAGGTGTCGCTGCTGGCCAAGGCGTCCGGCTACGACCTGACCTGCATCGGCGTGCCCAAGACCATCGACAACGATTTGGCCGTGACCGACACCTGCCCGGGTTTCGGCTCGGCGGCCAAGTACACCGCGGTCTCGGTGCGCGAGGCCGCGCTGGACGTGGCAGCGATGGCCGAGACCTCCACCCGCGTCTTCATCTACGAGGCGATGGGCCGCCACGCCGGTTGGCTGGCCGCCGCCGCGGGCCTGGCGGGCAATGGCGAGGACGAGGCTCCGCACATCATCCTGCTGCCCGAGCGTGCCTATGACGAGGCGACCTTCCTGGCCAAGGTCAAGGCCGTGGTCGAGCGCGTCGGCTACTGCGTGGTCGTGGCCTCCGAGGGCATCGCCACCGCCGATGGCCGCTTCGTCGCCGATGCCGGTGGTGGCAAGGATTCCTTCGGCCATTCGCAGCTGGGCGGCGTCGCCGCGCATCTGGCCGGCCGGGTCAAGGACCAGCTGGGCCTGAAGGTGCACTGGGCCCTGCCCGACTACCTGCAGCGCTCGGCCCGGCACCTGGCCAGCAAGACAGACTGGGAACAGGCGCAGGCGGTGGGCAAGGCCGCCGTGCAGCTGGCGCTGAAGGGCCAGAACGGGGTGATGCCGGTGATCGTGCGCAGCAGCGACGCGCCCTACCGCTGGAAGATCGAGGCCGCACCGCTGGCGAAGATCGCCAACCACGAGAAGAAGATGCCGGCCGGCTTCATCCGCCGCGATGGTTTCGGCATCACCGCCAAGGCACGTGCCTACCTGTCGCCGCTGATCAAGGGCGAAGCCCCCCTGCCCTACGGTGCTGACGGCCTGCCGAAGTACGTCACCCTGAAGAACGTGGCGGTGAAGCAGAAGCTGCCCGCGTTCGAGGGCTGAGCCACGGTCGGGGCGAGGGAGGAAGGCGATGGCACTGCGCGTTGTTCGACTCGGCAGCCCGCGCGCGCCCGGCGAGGGCCTGCGCATCGGCACGGTGCGGCGGCCGCCACGGGGCGTGCCGCGCAGCGAGTTCGCCCGCCAGGATTGGTATGACGTGTGGTTCCCGACGCTGTCGCCCAGCCCGGCGCTGGTGAAGCTGGCGCACGGGGCGAAGACTGCGGCGGACTGGAAGGCCTTCTTCCGCCACTTCAAGGCCGAGATGAAAGCGCCCGAGGCCGCCCATGCGCTGGATCTGCTGGCGGCACTGTCGCAGCACAGCGACATCGCCGTGGGCTGCTACTGCGAAGAGGAGGCGCATTGCCATCGCAAGGCGCTGCGCGAGCTGCTGGTGGCACGCGGAGCGAAGCTGGCCGAGGGATGATGGCGCGCTGCGGTAGATCCACGCCATGCGTGGATGCGACATCGGTGCCGACCAACGGTCGGCACCCACCGGGCAGGTTCCGTCATCGGTGCCGACCCAAGGTCGGCACCCACCCGTATCAATTACAGGCCTTGCCTTCCACCTGCAGCTGCGCGGCGAACATCGTCACCTGCGGGATCTTGCCGGCGGCCGCCTGCTTCTTCGCTTCTTCCAGATAGATGCGCGACTGGCCCTGGCCATCCAGCGCCTGGGTGTTGTTGACCGGCAGGCGCCACACCCGCACCACCGCCTGCTGTGCCGGGCAGGCGGCATTCGGCACGCGGATCACGTCGTTGAGCTTCCAGCCCTTGTCGGCACTGGGCTGTGCCTTGGCGTAATCGACGAAGCGCGCACGCGGCTGGCACTGCTCGCTGGTGCGCACGGCGGAGAAGCGGTACGGCTCGGCGGCCTGGCCGGTGAACACGCCTTCCAGGCGTGCACAGGCCTCGGGAATCTGCCGCAGCGTATGCACCGCACCTACGGCCTGGGGGGCGCCGACCGCCCGCTGCAGTTCGGGGGTTTCCGCAGCCAGGGCCGGCAAGGCCGGGACCAGGGCGGCAAACATCAGCAGGGACAGGCGCATGGGGAATCTCCGTCAGGACTGTGCGCAGGCTTGCAGAGGGTGGCTTAACGGGGTGCAAAGGGTCTGTGGCTCTCAAAGCATGCCGCTGCGCTCGCCGGGGCATGCCAGTCGAGCAAGCTCGACTCTACGGGGGCCGGGACGCATACTGCGGGCACCAGGGAATGCTGAACACCGCCATACGTCGGACGACCGTTTCGGTCGGCACGGGTTGGTTCCAGGCTGCAACCCGTCGTCCCCCTCGTGGTGCCGTTCATCGCCACTGGATGCTCACCATCCATTCTGCGGAGGGGTCTGATGCTGGAACGTCATGGGCTGTCACTGGCGCTGGGCTGCGCCATTCTCGCGATCCTCTACGGGATCATCTCGGCGCGCTGGATCCTGCGCCAACCCACCGGCAATGAACGCATGATCGCGATCGCCACCGCGATCCAGGAAGGCGCGCGCGCCTACCTCAACCGCCAGTACCTAACCATCGGCGTGGCCGGCGTGGTGCTGTTCGTGCTGGTCGGCGTGTTCCTCAGCTGGTACACGGCCATTGGTTTCGCGGTCGGCGCGGTGCTGTCCGGCGCGGCCGGCTACATCGGCATGAACGTCTCGGTACGCGCCAACGTGCGCACCGCCGAGGCCGCGCGCAACGGCATCAGCGCGGCGATGGACGTGGCGTTCCGCGGCGGCGCCATCACCGGCATGCTGGTGGTCGGCCTCGGCCTGCTGGGCGTGGCCGGCTACTACGCACTGCTGCTGCGCATGGGGCTGCCGATGGAACAGGCGCTGCACGCGCTGGTCGGCCTGGCCTTCGGCTCCTCGCTGATCTCGATTTTCGCCCGCCTCGGCGGCGGCATCTTCACCAAGGGTGCCGACGTCGGCGCCGACCTGGTGGGCAAGGTGGAAGCCGGCATCCCCGAGGACGACCCGCGCAACCCGGCGGTGATCGCCGACAACGTCGGTGACAACGTGGGCGACTGCGCCGGCATGGCCGCCGATCTGTTCGAAACCTATGCGGTCACCGTCATCGCCACGATGCTGCTGGGCAGCCTGATGCTGAGCGAGGCCGGTGCCAATGCGGTGCTGTACCCGCTGGTGCTGGGCGGGGTGTCGATCATCGCCTCGATCATCGGCGCGCTGTTCGTGAAGGTGAAGCCGGGCGGCTCGATCATGGGCGCGCTGTACAAGGGCGTGATCGTCTCCGGCGTGCTGGCGGCGATCGCGTTCTATCCGATCACCACCGGGCTGATGAGCGACAACGTGCATGGCCCGCTGGCGCTGTACGGCTGCGCGCTGATCGGCCTGGTGCTGACCGGCCTGATCGTGTGGATCACCGAGTACTACACCGGCACCCAGTACAAGCCGGTGCAGCATGTGGCGCAGGCCTCGACCACCGGCCACGGCACCAACATCATCGCCGGCCTGGGCATCTCGATGAAGTCCACCGCGCTGCCGGTGGTGGCGGTGTGTGCGGCGATCTGGGGGGCGTATGCGCTGGCCGGCCTGTACGGCATCGCCATCGCCGCGACCGCGATGCTGTCGATGGCCGGCATGATCGTGGCGCTGGATGCGTACGGCCCGATCACCGACAACGCTGGCGGCATCGCCGAAATGGCCGAGCTGCCTTCGGACATCCGCGACATCACCGATCCGCTGGACGCCGTGGGCAATACGACCAAGGCGGTGACCAAGGGCTATGCGATCGGTTCGGCAGCGCTGGCCGCGCTGGTGCTGTTCGCCGACTACACCCATAACCTGCAGGCGGCCAACCCCGGCCAGGAATTCCGCTTCGACCTCAGCGACCACACGGTGATCATCGGCCTGCTGATCGGCGGCCTGATTCCCTACCTGTTCGGCGCGATGGCGATGGAAGCGGTCGGCCGTGCGGCCGGTGCGGTGGTGGAGGAAGTGCGGCGCCAGTTCCGCGAGATCCCCGGCATCATGCAGGGCACCGGCAAGCCGCAGTACGACAAGGCCGTGGACATGCTGACCCGCTCGGCCATCCGCGAAATGATCGTGCCTTCGCTGCTGCCGGTGGCCGTGCCGGTGGTGGTGGGCCTGCTGCTGGGACCACGCGCGCTGGGTGGCCTGCTGATCGGCACCATCGTCACCGGCCTGTTCGTGGCCATTTCGATGACCACCGGCGGCGGTGCCTGGGACAACGCCAAGAAGTACATCGAGGATGGCCACTTTGGCGGCAAGGGCAGCGAGGCGCACAAGGCCGCGGTGACCGGCGACACCGTCGGCGACCCGTACAAGGACACCGCCGGCCCGGCGATCAATCCGCTGATCAAGATCATCAACATCGTGGCGCTGCTGCTGGTGCCGCTGCTGTAGATCCACGCCATGCGTGGAGGGGGTTGTCGCCACGCCCCGTAGAGTCGAGCTTGCTCGACTGCTTTTGGCCTGCACCGCAAGAGCAGTCGAGCAAGCTCGACTCTACGGCCTGGAACCCCGCATCCGCAGGGCGACAATCACCACCACGGCAATTCCCCAGCACACGTAGATGGGCGTATCCCACCCGTCATAGGTGCTGTGTGGGCTGGAGATGAAGGCCAGCGACGCCAGCCACGCGCAGAGCACGCCGGGCAGGCGCGCGCCACGCCAGATGCAGAACGCAGCAAACACCAGCAGCGGCCAGGTAAAGATGACGGCGGCCGTGAACGGTGCCAGCGAGACAAAGGCCACGCAGGCGGCGAAGACCACGCTGCACCAGGCAAGCACCCGCAGGGTCCGTGTTGTCACTGCAGCCTCCGGTCATCCATTGACGGTCGTGTCGATGATAGCGATTCCCGCTGGGGTCGGAGCCCTTTCCTGCGGAAAGGGATCCGACCCCGTTGCCGACCCCGCTGCCGGTCAGCGGCCGCGCAGGTAGAACGCGACCGGCACCATCACTTCCACCGGGTCGCCGGCCACCTCGGCCGGCGGCGCCGGCACGGGGCTGGCGCGCTGCACGGTCTCCAGCGTTTCCTGGTCCAGCAACGCGAAGCCACTGCCGCGTTCGATGCGCGCGCCGGATACGCGCCCATCGCGGTACACGGCGAACCGTACGTAGACCACGCCCTGCTGGCGCAGCCGTTCGGACTGGCGCGGATAGCGCCGGTGCTGCTGCAGATGGCCCAGCAACCGGCCCTGCCAGGTGGCGTTGGCGCGGCTGCGCTCGCCGGCCGTGGTCTGCTGCGCTGCGTAGCGCTCGCTGGCTTCGGCGGGAACCTCCGGTGGTGCCGTGCTGCGCTCGACAGTGGCGTCCGCGCTGTCCTGCGCGGTGCTGGCCGGCACCTGCGGCTTCGGCACCACGTCGCCCTTCGGCTGCGGCGGCACCTTCGGCGCGGGCGCGTGTTCGCGAACGGTCTCGCGCTTCTGCTGTTCCTGCTGCAACGGCCCGGTCGGCAGCGCGCGCGGCGGTGCCAGCGGTGCCTGCACGGTCGGCGCAAGCTCCAGCATCAACGCGGCCGGCGGCGCCACCGGGGTGACCGGTGCCGCGCGCGCCTGCCACCACCACACCCCGCCAATCAGCACGGCGTGCACCAGCAGCACGATCGCCAGGCTGGTCGCCCAGCGCCGCAGTGTGTTCATCGCGCGCCCTGCTCCAGGCCGACGAGGGCCACCTTCAGGTAGCCCGCCGCGCGCAGTGCATCCAGGGTCGCCATCAGTTCGCCATAGGCCACGCGCTGGTCGGCACGCAGGTAGATGCGCTGCTCGGCGTCACCCTGCGTCGCCGCCTGCAATGCGGCACCCAGCCCGTCGCGCGCCACCGGCTGTTCGCCCACGCGCAGCGACAGGTCGGCCTGCACGGTCACGTACACCGGCGCCTGCTCGCTGGGCGTGGCCTGTGCGCTGCTGGCCGGCAGCTGCACCGGTACCGAGACGGTGGCCAGCGGTGCGGCCACCATGAAGATGATCAGCAGCACCAGCATCACGTCGATGAAGGGCGTGACATTGATCTCGTGCGCTTCTTCGGGCGTGTCGTCGCGGTCGGACGCGGTCCTGATCGCCATTCAAAGCACCGCGCGCAGGGCGCTGGCCGGTGCACGCGTGGCGGCACGGTCCAGGTCGCGCGACACCAGCTGCTGCACGGCCGCCGAGAGATCGCCGAGCAGACCACGCAGGCCGGCCAGCACACGGCTGAAATGGTTGTAGACCAGCACCGCCGGAATCGCCGCGACCAGGCCCAGCGCGGTGGCCAGCAGCGCCTCGGCGATGCCCGGCGCAACCACGGCCAGATTGGTGGTGTTGCTGTGGGCGATGCCGATGAAGCTGTTCATGATGCCCCACACGGTGCCGAACAGGCCCACGAACGGCGCCACCGCCCCGATGCTGGCGAGCACGCCGATGCCACGCCGCTGCACGCGCGCGGTCTCCAGTTCCAGCCGGTCCAGGCGCGAGGCGACGCGCTCCTTTATGCCGTCGCGGCTGTCCAGATCCTGCGACAGGCGCAGTTCGCTGCGGGCCGCGTGCAGCATCGCCGCAGCAGTGCCTTCGGCGAGCGCGGCATCCGCATCGTCAGCGGGCAGGCTCGGCGTCTCCAGCAGCCGCGCACGTGCCGCACGCAGCGCGCGCGCCTGCCGTGACAACTCCCAGCCCTTGGCCAGCAGCACGGTCCAGGTGGCCAGCGAGGCGACGGCCAGCGCGATCATCACGGCTTTGACCACCACGTCGGCGGCCAGGTACATGCCCCACGGAGTGAGGGCGGGAGCGGCCAGGGGCGCAAGGTCAGCAGGCAGCATCGTCGGGGGTTCCATCAGAATCGGGAGTAGACGCGCGGCGGCGGGCCGCACGCGTTTCGGCATCGCCCACGTCCACCAGCGGTGTGGGATCAAGCCGTGGTGCCGGCCGGCTCAGCACGTAGCCGGCGCTGGCCGCGAAGAACAGGCCCACGCCCAGCAGCAGGCGCCAGGAGGGGTGCGCACCCCAGCAGAACAGGACGAAACCCACGGCCATGCCGGCGCTGGCAAAGGCCTTGCCCTTGCGCGACACCGCGCCCTGCTCGCGCCACAGGCGCAGCGAGGGGCCATAGCGCGGATGGGCAAGCAGGCGCTGCTCGAACTTCGGCGAACTGCGGGCGAAGCAGCCCACCGCCAGGATCAGGAAGATGGTGGTGGGCATCACCGGCAGCAGTGCACCGATCACGCCCAGGCCGACCATCAGCCAGCCCAGCGCGAACCAGAGCCAGCGCATCAGCGGTGGCCGCTCATGCGCCGAATTCCACTTCAACGTGGCCATGCACGCTGCGGAAGGCGGCGTCGGCCGCATCGATCACCTGCTGTTCCTCTTCGGCCGACAGCGGCACCGCGTCCAGCGCCGCGGTGAACTCGCGCCAGTGGCGGGCGGCACCATCGGGGTGCGCGGCCAGGTGGCGGGCGCCGAAGTCACGGTCCAGGCCCAGCGCGGCGGCCATCTTGTACAGCACGGTGCCGCCCAGGTTGGAGCCTTCGGCCACGTACAGCCAGCCCAGCGCGGCCGGCAGCGGCAGGTCGGCGGCCAGCGGCGCCATGTCCTGGCCGGGCAGGCTCTGTTCCAGGTCCTGCAGGTCGCTGCGCACCTGCTGCAGGCGGCGGCGTTCATGCAGGGCCGGCAGCAGTGCGTCCAGCGCAGGGCTGGCATACAGCGCGTCGATGCTGCGATGGAAGCGGTACTGCACGCGCAGGAAGCGGGCGAAGTTGCCGCGGTCGGCGAAGATGTCGCCGGCCATGATGCGCTTGTCGAGGGCGCCATGGCTGTCACGGGTGGCGGCCTTCAGGCGCACGCTGCGGCTGTCGTCGGGGGAAGTTGTCGCGGTCATCGGGGAGTGCCAGGGGGAAGCGTCGATCATGAGACGTGCCGCGAGGGGCTTCCCCCAAGACGGCATGCGTCGATAATGCAGCTTACCTTTCCCCTGCCAGGCAGTTTCCGATGATCACCACCGAACCGAGCATGACCAACCTGTTCCTGCAGCTGGGCCTGGACGCCAGCGCCGAGGCCATTGCAGGGTTCATCGCCCAGCACCAGCTGGCCACGGAAGTGGAAGTGGCCGATGCGCCGTTCTGGAGCGATGCGCAGCGTCAGTTCCTGGCCGAGTCGCTGCAGGCCGATGCCGCCTGGACCACCGTGGTGGACGAGCTGAATGAGGCGCTGCACGAAGATGCCGTGAAGGCCGCGCGCGGGCTGTAAGCGCTCGGGAAGAAACGCCGGGCATGGCCCGGCGCTACCGACGTGCCGGGGTCAGAGCCCTTTCCGCTGGAAAGGGATCCGACCCCGGTCTGTCAGTACTTCCAGGTGATGGCCAGGCGCGCGGTGCGGCCCGGTGCCGGCATCACGCCCAGGGCCAGCGGGTCCAGGTAGTAGCGGTCGGTCAGGTTGTCGACGTTGGCTTCTACCGACAGCTGGTCGTTGAAGCTCCAGCTGGCGAACACGTCCACCAGGGTGGTCGGGCGGTACAGCTGCTGGATCGCCGACAGGCCGACGTTCCATTCCTTGTCCAGCTTGCTGATCGGCCCGGCGTTGTGGACCACGCGGGTGCCGAAGGTCAGCCGCTCGTCGAACAGGCGCGAGCCGACGGTCAGGTTGACCATGTAGCGCGGCGGGTTCTGCGTGTTCGAGTACGAACCTTCGAAGCCACCATCGACGCAGTCAGGCGTATTGGCCAGCTCCTCGATCTTGCGCTGCACGCCGTAGGCACGACGCTCGGCGGCGACGTCCGGCGCGCAGGTCTTGGCCTTGAAGTAGTAGTGCGCCGACAGGTCGGCGAACAGCTTGCCGCTGTCATAGCTGGACTGGAACTCCATGCCCGACACCTTGAACTGGTCGACGTTGCGGATCAGGCCGGCCGACAGCGTGCGGTAGTCGCGGGTGATCAGGTCGTCGATACGGGTATCGAAGTAGGCCAGCTTCAGCGCCAGGCGATCGCCGGCAGTGAACAGGTCGTGGCGGATCGTGCTGGCGCCCAGTTCCCAGCTGCGCGCACGCTCGGGCTTCAGTTCGGACACCGGCTTGGCCGCGGTGAACAGGCCCAGGGTGGTCTCGAACAGGCTCGGCAGCTTGGTGCCTTCGGCGTACTTCAGGTAGACCATGCTGTCTTCGCTGAAGCGGAAGGCAACGCTGGCGGTCGGCGAGAACGCGCTGTCGCGGCGGCGGATCGGCTTGGACCAGGTCCAGCTGACCGGCACTTCCAGGTCTTCGGCAGCATCGGCGTCGTAGAAGTTCCAGCCGCCGATGTCGGCCACCGTGCCACGCTCGTACGGCGAGGCCAGCAGCGAGGCCTGGGTGAAGTCGCCGTTGGCGTCCGGGTACCAGTTCAGCAGCGCGATGCGCTTGGCCCGCCACGACGGCAGGTTCGGGTCGCCGTTGAGCAGTTCGGTGTAGCGGTACTGGCCCTGCACCTCGTACTTGTCCGGGGTGGCCAGGCGGTTGCGGTCGTGCACGTCCACGCGGTTCCAGCGGCCACCGGCCTGCACTTCCCAATGCTCGTCCGGCGCCCACTTCAGCGACGCCACGGCGCTGTATTCCTTGCGCTCGGCGTTGCGCAGGAAACGGTTGTTGACCAGATCGTCGTGCATGATCGGCGCGGAACTGCCCGGCGCGATGTCCTCATCGCTGTAGGACAGGCCGTAATCCAGGGTGAAGCGGCCGGCATCGGTGTCGAAGATCGAGGTGTTGCTGGCATCCAGGCCGAAACGCTTCTGCCGCAGCGGGTTACGGTAGGCGTCCTTGTAGCCGGGGTTGCCGCTGAAGCTCGGCGCGTCGTACCACTCGGTGCGGCGGTCGTAGTACCACGGGGTGATGCCGGTCAGATTGTTGTACATCACGCTGTCGGTATCGGTGTACCAGGCGTTGATGCGCAGGTCGACCTTGTCGCTGTCCGGGTTGAAGCGGTAGCGCGCGCTGTAGCTGTCCATGTCGACGTGGCCCGGATCCCACTGCGGCACGCGGTCGCGGTCCACGCGGATGATCTGCGAGGCCATGATCTCGCCCGCCGTGCCTTCATAGCGGCGGTAGCCCAGCTCCAGGGTCTGTACATCATCGATGCGCCAAGTGCCCTTGAGCAGCGCCGACTTCGACCGCGAGGACGTGTTGAACACTTCCGTGCGCGGCGGGTTCAGCGGTGCCAGCGTGCGCCGCGTCTGCGGAAAATCGTCGTAGCCGTGCTTGCCCGAGAAGTAGTTGCCGTTGTCGCGGTACGCATAGGCGGCGACCAGATCGAAGCGATCCCAATGGCCGGCGGCGGCGACGTTGAAGAACTGGCTGCCACTGGCGCCACGGTCGGTGCGCGGTGCGGCGTCGTAGCCCGGCAGGTTGTTGGCGCTGTTGTTGGCCAGGCCACCACGCACGCGTACGCCGACATCGCGGCCTTCGCGCAGGATGTCATCGACGTTCAGCGTTTCCATTTCCACCACGCCGCCGATGCCGCCGGAGGCGTTGGCCTGCAGGCTGGGGCCCTTGGTGATGGTCAGGCGCGAGATCAGGTCCGGGTCCAGGTAGGTCCGCTGCGACTGGCCGGCGTAGCCACGGTAGGTGTCCATGCTGGACTGGCCGCCGTCGATGATGACCGGCACGCGGCTCTGCCCCTGGATGCCACGGATGTTGACGTCGAAGCCGTTGCCCACGCGCGGGTCGCCAGCGGTGACGCCAGCCACGCCCTTGACGATGTCGCCGTTGGACGTGCCGCGGAAGCGTTCCAGCTGGGTACGGTTGATCGTGGTGGTGGAACCGACGCTGCGGTAGCTGTCGAGCAGGCGCGCTTCATCGCTGACCGCACCTCCTTCGATGTGCTCGCCGGACACGCTCAGCGTGTCGGTGACGATGACGCCGCTGCCGGCCTGGGCCGGCGCTGCTTCCAGGGTCACCGCATCGCTGCCGACGCGACGCGCGACCAGGCCACTGCCCTGCAGCAGCCGCGACAGCGCATCACTGGACGACAGCGTGCCACTGACCGCCTGCGAGGTGACACCGTTGCCGAGCGTGGCCGGATAGGCCACCTGCACGCCGGACTGGCGCATGTAGGCGCGCAGCGCGGCATCCAGCGGCTGAGCGGGAATGTCGAAGCGCAGCAGCGCGGCAGGTGCGGCCGTGCTGGACTGGGCCAGCACGGTCGGCGCGGTGCCGGCCAGGCCAGCGGCGAGCAGGGCGATGCACAGACGGGACGGGCGCAGTGCGCGGCCCGGACGACGGAAGTCGGACATGGGAAACCTGTGAGGGGAACGGAGCCGCGGGCGCGGCGTCATCCGCGCCAGGCGCGGACACAACGACGTACGTGGCGGCGGCGGGTACGTTCGTGGGGTAAGACGAATGGGGTGGTTGGAACCCCAAGGTGAATTCATCCACGCATGGCGTGGATCTACGGGTGGACGATGGCCACGCCCCACGGCAGGCGGGTGACCTGCAGGCCGGCGGTCGCGGCAAGCGCATCAAGCGCCTGTTCCGGTTGGTCGATGCGCAGCGCCGCGCTGACCGCCGGCAGGCGCGACAGATCACCGCGCACGAACGTCGGGCCACGGCGATAGCGCCCCACTTCCTGCACGGCCTCGGCCACGTTGGCCTGGTCAAGCAGCAGCTCGCCCTGGCGCCAGGCACCGACACGGTCGGCTGCCACGTCGGCCAGGCGGGTGACGCCGCTGTGCGCGCCGTAGCGCGCGCGCTGCCCCACCTGCAGGTAGGTCCAGCCGCCATCCACCGGATTGGCGACGCGCACACGACCCTGCCCCACTTCGGTTTCCACCGTGTCGTCGAGACGGGCCACGGTGAACGCAGTGGAGATGTCTTCGACCACGCCGTTGCCGGCGGCCACGCTGAAGCGTCGCTGCGCATCGGCGGTCACCTCGAACCAGGCGCGCCCCTGCAGCAGCTCGATGCGGCGCGCGTGTGCATCGAAGTGCACGGCGATGGCGCTGTCGGCATCAAGCACCGCGCGGCTGCCATCGGGCAACTGCACCGCCTGCACCTGATGGTTGCTGCGATGGTCGGCCTGCAGCCGCAGCCATGCGTCAGGTGCGGTCACCAGCAGCGCCACGGCCGCGGCGGCAGCGGCCGCCCAGTGCAGGCGACGCTGGCGTCGACGCGCACGCGCGCGGACCGGGGAACACGGTGTGGCGGCGGCCGATGCCACCGGTGCCGGCGCAAGGCTGCGCCACAGGCGCCGCTCGTGCTCAAAGGCACGGCGATGCCCCGGCTGTGCCAGCCATGCCTTGAAGTCCCGCATGCGCGCATCGCTGTGCTCGCCGGAGGCCAGGAACACGATCCAGTCCCGGGCCTGTTCGGCCACGGGGTCGTCTGCGCGGGCGCTGGAAGGGGAATGCGGGCTCATCGGCTGGCAGGCGGTCGCGGTCAGGCGCGGTGGAAAGGACGGGACCGCAGTGCGGCCCATGGATCAAGACGTGTGAAGCGCAGCGGGCCCCAAGGGCGATCGATCATCGGCCCTCGCGGGCCCAGGCCAACCGCGCCAGGGCGCTGCGTACGTGGTTCTCAACCGTGGTCACCGAGACACCCAGCCGGCGCGCGATCTCGGCCTGGGTCAGGCCCTGCAGCCGGTTGAGGCGGAAGATGCTGCGGGTCGGCTCGGGCAGGTGACCGGCCGCGTCCAGCACCCGCTGCAGCTCGTCCTGGGCCATCACCTGTTCCTCGGTGGACACCTCGTCCTCCTCTTCCCACAGGTAGTGCTCGGCCAGCAGGCGGTTGCGCCGCGTCGACTCGCGGCCATGATCGGTGGCCAGGTTGATCGCCAGGCGGTACAGGTAGGCCCGCGGGTTGTCGATGCTCTGCTGGTTGTCGACGCCACGGGCCTTGAACCAGACCGCCTGGATCACGTCCTCGGCACCACTGTCGCCGCCCAGGATGCGCTGCACCCGGCGTAGCAGCGCCGGCCGTTCGCGGATCAGCAGTTCGGTGAGGGTGGCGGCATTGGAAGGCATGCGCGAGGACGGGACGGACGGGGGCGGCGCGCATGCTACTCCGTAAATGCGAATCAGTCACGTTTGCGTATGATGGATCGCCTCAGAGGCAGTCAGTCAGCCCGTCGTAGACGCTGATCGAGGTGCCGGGCAACGGCACATCGATGGCATCGCGCGGAGGCACGGCTTCCAGCGCCTGCAGCAGGCTCTCCAGCGGCGTGCCCGCGGCCAGCGGCAACGCGCAGGCATAGCTGCGCAGGTCGACGTCGATGCTGCCGTCGCCGAGCACCGAGCTGTTGCTGCCGGCAAAGGTCCACATGCAACCGGCCACCTGGCCGCTGGCCCGCTCCACCGAGCAGCGCAGGCGCATGGCCTGCAGGTTGTAGTACTCGCCTTCGCAGAAGGTGTCGCCGCAGACGTCATCGAAGCCGGCCACCAGCGCGCGCTCGACGCTGCGGAAACGCTCCCAGCCGCTGGCCGGGTCCGGGTAGAGGCGCGCATCCACGTAGCGATCAGCGGCGAGCGCGGGCACGCTGGCCAGGCACAGCAGTAGTCCCATCATCATTCGTGGCGCGCGCATCATCCCTGCCTCCCAGCGTTGCCCGGCCCCTGCAGGCAGCCCAGCAGGCCATCGAACAGGCCCCGCCCCAGCCCCGGCAACGGGGCCTCCACCCCGTCCGGGCCTGACAGCGCCGCATGGAACTGCTCCACCGGCACGCCTGGCAGCAGATCGACCGGACAGACCCAGCGGCCGTTGTCCACCTGCACCTCGCCGGTGGCGGGCTGCACGCGCAGCTCGCTGGCCGCCACCACCCAGGCGCAGCGGGTGACCACCGCCGCCGCCAGCTGCACGGCGCAGCGCACCTGCATGACCCGGTAGTTGCTGTAGTCGCCCGCGCAGATCGTGTCGGCGCAGAGGTGGTCGAAGCCCCGCATCAGGGCCGCTTCCAGGTCGTAGAAACGGTCCCAGTTGGCTTCGCTGGTGGGGAAATCGACCAGGTCGACATGGCTGCCGGCCACCGCCGGCGGGGCAACGGACAGCAGTACGGCAAGGCCACAGCAGCGTATCCAGGTCATGACGGTACTCCTCGGGAATGAGGCTCCAGCCTGCGCCGCCCCACGCTCCGCCCCCATCGGGAAACCCCGCGGCAGCCCCTCCGCCGGGGGCCACGACGAAGGTCGGCCCCGCCCTACCCTGCACAGCGCCCGTCAAAGGCATAAAATGGTGGGCTATCCGTCCACATCCCCCACCTGGAGCACACCATGGGTCTGGAACTCGTCTCGCCCGGCAAGAACCCGCCGGAAGAAATCAACGTCATCATCGAGATCCCGAAGGACTCGGAGCCGGTGAAGTACGAAGTGGACAAGGAAACCGGCGCGATCTTCGTCGACCGCATCCTGTCGACCCCGATGCGCTACCCGTGCAACTACGGCTACGTGCCGAGCACCCTGTGTGGCGATGGCGACCCGGCCGACGTGCTGGTGGTGCTGCCGCTGCCGCTGGTCCCGGGTTCGGTCGTGCGCTGCCGTCCGGTCGGCGTGCTGAAGATGAGCGATGAGGCTGGCAGCGACGAGAAGATCCTGGCCGTGCCGGTCTCGAAGATCTTCAGCGGCTACGCCCACGTCGAAGACATCGCCCAGGTGTCCAGCCACTGGCTGGAGCGCATCGGCCACTTCTTCGAGCACTACAAGGACCTGGAAAAGGGCAAGTGGGTCAAGCTGGACGGTTGGGGTGGCGCGGCCGAGGCCAAGCAGATCCTGATCGAGGCGCACCAGCGCCACCTCGACAGCAAGGCCTGAGTCTGAACAGGATCGCTCCGGTGCCACGCGCCGGAGCGATGCTGGTCACGTTTCAACACTGCGGCCCATCACTGTTGGCGCCGTATTAGGTAAATTGCGTCACTTCACACGTCATCGACGCGCGCCGTCGAGACAGCCAGGGGAATGTGTCGTGCGTATTCTGCTAGTTGGGGATTCAGCCAGCCTGCCGGCTGAGCTGAGCGAGTTCATTGCCGATCTTGGGGAAGAATGGCAGCCGCTGACCGCCTTCGATGGCCACACTGCGATGTCCGCGGTGGCAGCGCAGGGCGTGGATGCGGTGATCGTCTGCCCGCAGCTGCCCGACCTCAATGCAACCACGTTGCTCGGTCAGATCCGCACGCTGCGGCCTGAAACCATCCGTATCGCACTGGTCGATGCCCAGCACGGCAACCGGCCGCCGCCGGCGCGCCTGATCGGCGTGGCCCACCGCTTCCTGCCGCTGCCGCTGGCGCCGGAAGTGCTGCTGGAAGCACTGACCAGCCTGGAAGAGCTGCGCGAGGTGCTCGACAGCCCGCGCCTGCGCGATGCCATCGGCCGTATCGAGAAGCTGCCCTCGCCGCCGCACCTGTACCTGAGCCTGACCCAGGCGCTGGAGCATGACGACGACACCGACAGTGCCGACGTGGCCAAGCTGGTGGCCGCCGATCCGGCGATCGCGGCCAAGGTGCTGCAACTGTCCAATTCGGCGTTCTTCAGCCAGGGCCGCACCATTGCCGACCTGCGCACTGCGGTGACCCGCCTGGGCCTGGCCACGCTGCGCGACCTGGTGCTGGCCAGCGAAGTCTTTTCCGCGCCGACGCTATCGGCTGCAGAGCGCAATTCGCTGCAGCAGCGTGCGCTGATGGCCTCGCGCCTGGCCGCGCGCCTGCTGCCCGAATCCAGCGCGGAGCTGGGTGCGACCGCCGCCCTGCTCGCCGATATCGGCCTGCTGCTGCCGGGCGTGCGCAATGAGCGCAGTGAACCGGCGCTGGCCGACGATCCGCGCCCGGGCCATGCCGAAGCCGGTGCCTACCTGCTGGGCCTGTGGGGCCTGCCGATGCCGATCATCGAAGCGGTGGCCTTCCACCTGCAGCCGCAGCGCGCCAACACGCGCAGCTTCTGGGTGACCGGTGCGGTGCACGTGGCGCTGGCGCTGGTCAACGGCGACCCGGTGGACGAGGACTACCTGCAGCGTGCCGGCGTGCTGAACAAGCTGCCGCAGTGGCGCGAGCATGCCAACAGCCTGATGGGGCTGGTACCCACCGAAGCCTGATTCTGCCCTCGCGGCAGATCGATGGCGCGCCCGGTTGGGCGCGCCATCGGCGGATCAGCGCTGCGGGCAGGCGTCAATCACGCAGCGGCGCCATTGCGCCTCACAGAACCATTCCTTGCCGCCGGCCGCCAGGCACTCCTGGCGGACCTGCGTGCAGTACACGCCACCGCCACAGATGATGATGGTGTTCTGCGCCGAAACGGCGCCGACCAGGGTGGCGTACATCAGGACCGCGGCCGAGATCTTGCGGATGAGCGTCGACTTCATGGCCATCTCCAGGCGTCCGTCATTGGACAGGCCTGACTGTGCTGATCGCGACAGCACGAGACCGTGACTCACTGCTCTCTCCGGGTCTGTTGGGATTTCCCCTACTGCAGATTCAGAAAAACCCCATGCGCAAATGAAAAGAGGGCGGACCTTTCGGTCCGCCCTCCCGTGTTGCGTGTAGCGACGCTTCGATGGATCAGAAGCGCTGGGTGTACTTCATGTACAGGAAGCGACCCACGTCGAAGCCACCGTAGTAGGCGAACGCCGAGTTCGGGGCCGAGTACATCAGCGGACCCTTGTGATCGAACACGTTGTTGGCGCCCAGGGCGATGGTGGCATCCCACGGTGCCTTGTAGCTCACCTGCAGGTCGTGGAAGGTGTTCGAACCGGTCTTGCGCAGCGGGTCAGCCTCGCCGTTGGCGAAGTGGTTCGGCGCATTGCACCAGAACTCGCCGGTGTCGATGCAGCCTTCCTTCATGCCGGAGTAGTAGCGAGCGGTGTAGTTCACGCCGAAATCGCCGTACTGCCAGTTGACACCGAGGTTCGAACGCACGCGGAACAGGCCGGGTTCACCGACGCGACCGATCATGATGTTGTCGCCGTCGCTGTTCTGGCCCTGCTCGTCGTACTTGGCCGTGTAGCTGGTGGTCCAGTCGATGTTGAACTGACCGATGGCCAGTTCCGGCAGACGGTACTTCACGCCCAGGTCGTAACCTTCGGTTTCCATCTTGCCGAGGTTGGCGGTGCCGTAGGTGATGGCGCTGACGTGGCCGTCGTCGGCACGGACAACGTCCGCACAACGGGCCGAGTTGCCCAGCACGTAGCAGTCGCGCAGGATGCGGTCGACGCTGTCAGCAATGATCATGTCGCTGATTTCGTACTTGTACCAATCCAGCGACAGGTCCAGGCCCTGCACGAACTGCGGGCTCCACACCAGACCGAAGGTGGTGCTCTTCGAGGTTTCCGGCTTCAGGTTCGGGTTGGCACCCGAAATGAACTGGTCACCCGACTGGCACGGCAGGGTCGAGCAGACCTTGCCACCCTGGCCGACCTGGGTGTAACCGACCGGCACGCCGGCGGTGGTGCACGGGCCGTTGCCGTTGACCGAACCCGGTGCGGAGACACCGCAGGGATCGATGTACGACTCGAAGCTCGAGCTCAGGCCACCGTACAGGTCGCTGATGGTCGGAGCACGGAAGCCTTCAGCGTAGGTACCACGGACCAGCAGGCCGTCCATCGGACGCCAGGTCAGGCCGAACTTGCTGTTGGTGGTGCCACCGAAGTTGCTGTAGTCCGAATAACGGCTGGCAACGTTCAGGGTCAGTTC
The DNA here is from genome assembly GCF_016624625.1 of Stenotrophomonas sp. S41. Taxonomy (NCBI): domain Bacteria; kingdom Pseudomonadati; phylum Pseudomonadota; class Gammaproteobacteria; order Lysobacterales; family Lysobacteraceae; genus Stenotrophomonas; species Stenotrophomonas sp. S41. The sequence goes on from NZ_JACVTV010000024.1 coordinate 33,669, forward strand.
CTTGGCGAAGGCCACGTCGGCCAGCAGCGGCACGTTCAGTTCGAGGTAGACCTCGTTCAGATCGTACTCACCGCGGGTCGGCTTCTGGCCCAGGCCGGTGGACTGGCCCGACTGCGCGAAGGCGTCCGGCACGTAGCTGCCTTCTTCCTTGCGGTGCTCGACACCCAGGGCGAAGCCCAGGTCGCCGGCCGGCAGGGTCACGATGGAACCGGCCAGGTTGGCGGTGAAGCTGGTGGTCTTGGTGATGCCGCGGGTGGTGAAGGTCGGGAACAGGAAGTCCTGCAGGTCCTGGTTCGCCAGCGAACCCTGGCCGTCGACGCCGTAAGGCAGCAGCGGGTTCCACGGGCGGCAGGTGCCCAGCGCGATCGGGTTGGCAGAGGTACCGCACTGTGCCACGCCATCAGCGTTGATGAAGGACGGGCCCAGCGCCTGCTTGGCGGCGATCAGGCTCATGTCACCGCGGTTGGTCTTGATCGACTCGTTGCGGTTCCACAGCGCGCCGACGTCCCAATCGAAGGTCTTGCCGGCGAAGTCGAAGTAGCCGCTGACGGTCGGCGCAAAGCGCAGGGTCTTCAGCTGGCTGTCGGTGGTGCGCGGCACTTCCCACAGGCGACGGCGGAAGCTGACGTCCTGGTTGACCGGGTTGAAGGCGCTGCTGCCGCTCAGCGGGGTGTTGATGTTGCTGGCAGCGGACTGGTACGGGTAGCCGGCGATCTGCTGGAACGTCTGACGCTCGTTGTAGAGCAGGTCAGTGTTCAGGCTGATCGAATCGGTGAAGTCGTAGGTGCCGTTGATGTAGACGGACTTGCGCTTGACGCCGGTCAGCAGGGTCATCTGCTCATTGGCGTTGGCGTATTCGTCTTCGGTCAGCTCGTGGTAGTCAGCTGCGTTCTTCGGGTTGCCGCCCTGGTTCAGGGTCTGCCACACCGCATCCTTGCTGCTGCAGTTGTACAGGGTCGGGTTGCACCAGCTGCTGTTCTGGCTGATCGGGCTCCAGTCAGCCGAGGTCGAGTTCGGACCCAGCGCGCCATCGCGGCTGTACCAACGGTCCTTGGCCCACACCGGATCCTGCTTGTTGTACTCGGCCGACAGGGTCAGGCTGCCACGCTCACCGCGGGCACCGAGGGTCATCGAGTAGGTTTCGGTGTCGCCGTCGCCGTTGCCGTACTGGCCAACGTAGACCTGGGCTTCGCCACCGTCGAAGTTCTTGCGGGTGATCACGTTCACGACGCCGGCGATGGCATCCGAACCGTAGATCGAGGAGGCGCCGTCCTTCAGGATCTCGATGCGCTCAACGGCCGACATCGGGATCTGGCTCAGGTCCTGCAGACCCGAGGTGGTCGCGCCCAGGCGCTTGCCGTTCATCAGCACCAGGGTGCGCTCGGCGCCCAGGTTGCGGATGTCGACGTAGTAGCCGCCGACGTTTTCGCCCGAAGCCAGGGACTCCGAACGCGAGATTGCCGGCGAACCCGCCGAGGTCAGGTTGTTCAGCACGTCAGCGACGCTCGAGAAGCCCTGCTTTTCCAGGCTTTCACGGGTCATCGTCAGGATCGGCTGCTGGGTCTCCATGGCGGCGCCGCGGATGCGCGAACCGGTGACCGAAATACGATCGAGGTCGGTGGTGCCAGAAGCCGCTTCCTGAGCGGAAGCAAACGCCGGCGTCAGCGCCAGCGCAATGCCGGCCGGCAGGAGGCCGAGCCGCACTGCGGGATTACGGAAGTTCATCAATCTCTCCAAGGTACGTGTTAGCAGCGTGTTAAAACACCCCAGCACGTTACGATTGCGTTGCAGCGCTGTATTTGCGCGACACACCCGGAGACTTTGCCGATTGTGGCGGAAGCTTCGCGCCGTTTTCACGAAAACGCGAAGCGGAGGTGCCATAGCGCGCACGGAAGGCACGGGCGAAGCTGCAGCAGTTGTCGAAGCCACTGGCCGCAGCCACTTCGCCGACCATCATGTCGGTGTCGCGCAGCAGATCCGCCGCACGCTCCAGCCGCAGGCGTGCCGACAGCGACTGCGGGCTTTCCTCGTACAGGCTCTGGAAGGTCTTGGAGAGATACCAGCTGGAGAAGTTGGTCAGCTCGGCCAGTTCGCCGATGCGCACCACGCGGTGACTGTTGCCTTCCAGGTACAGGCGGGCGCGCTGCATGCGACCGAACACCTGGCGCTTGCGGCTGCGCGAGCGGCCCGGGCAGCGCTGCACGTTGTCCGCCAGGCTGCGCTGCAGGCCGGCCAGGTGCAGCAGCAGCGGACGCAGCGACGGCGCCGGCAGGCCATTGGCCAGTGCCTCACGCCACAGGCGCAGGCCGACGCGGGCGTCGCTGCGGCTCATCCGGCCACGGCCGGCGTACAGACCGCAGTCGGCCAGCTCGGCCAGCACCCGCAGCGCCTCCGGATTCAGGCTCAGGCCCACGCACAGGCCATTGCGGCCGGCCTGCACCAGCGGGCGCGATTCCTTCTCGAACGCGATCCACTCACCCTGGCGCAGCCGGAACCGGCCTTCCTTCGCTTCCACCCAGGAGGTGCCACGCACCTGCATCCAGACGGTGAAGTTGACGCCGGCGGTCTGCAGGCTGCCCAGGCGGGCAACGCCCAGGCAGGTCGGGGCTACATCGTCGACGGCCTTGTCGAGGGACACGGTTTGGCCGCGATCGGCCAGGGAAAGTTGACGCATGTGGGCACCACGGATTTGCCAAGTACAGGCCTCCGTTTTGCCCAATCAGGTGCTTCCGCGTCAGGAAAGTCTGACGAGATCGCCACGAATTCGCGACGAGAGCGTCACGAAGAAATTACGAAGGCCCATTGTCGTTGAAGATCAACAACTTGCTGAAGGCAGGGAACAGCGACGGCGCCGCCTTGGGCAGGTGCATGACGCCGATGTCCGCCCCGTCGGTGACCGCCAGGGCCAGATACAGGTCGTTTCCATCGGCGCTGGCGCTCAGGCCGTTGCCGGCACTGAGCCGCTGCGCATCCAGGCAGCGCTCCGGCTCCTCGTGATTGCCGCGCAGGCGCACCAGGGTGGTGGCGCAGGCATTGCTGGTACCGAGGTAATCCACGCCGCCCTGCCCGGCCACGGTCCAGGTCCGGTAGCGCCAGCGGCTGGGCCGGTCCTGGCTGATCTGCTGGACACTGGCCTGGTCCAGGGCCGGATCGATCGACCACAGCCCGCTGGCCGCCAACCGGGTGAACACCACCCGCCCGCCGCTGCGGTCGAAACGCGCCTGGGAGACGCCTTCCACGCTGGCCAGGCGCCGCCACGGCTGGCTGCTGCGGTCGAACAGGCTCAGGCGGGTGTGCTGGTCCGCGTCGCGCTCGAGCACCAGCAGCTGGTCCGGGTTCGCCCCGTACAGCACCTGCAGGGGTTGCTCGACCGGCACCGGAAGCAGCTGCAATCGCTCGTCGCGGGGCGCGATCTCATAGACCACCGCGTTGCCGTGATCATCGCGGCCCACCACCAGCACCTGGCGGCTGTCCTCCGACCAGTCCGGGGCCTGCCGCGCTTCCGGGCGCAGCCCCTCGATCGGCCGCAACGAATCGGGTCGCTGCAGGTCGGCCCACCACAGCGCGAAGCTGCCGGAGCGGTCGGAACTGAAGACCAGCTGGTGGCCATCGGGCGCCAGCATCGGCTGGGCGTCACGACCGCTGGAGGCAAACAGGCGCTCGCTGCCACCGGTCGTCGACATCCTGAACACGCCGAACTGGGCGCGCCGGTGCACGAAGGCGAGCATGTCGCCGCGGCGCGACACCGCCGGCCACTGCGCATCATCCAGGCCGGCATCACGCAGGGTGCGCCGTGCCACGTCCAGGTAGTACAGACGGGCTTCGCTGTCGACGCGGCGGCCGAACACGATGGTGCGGCCATCGCCTAGCCAGGCCCAGCCACGCAGCTCGGCCGATTCATTGGTCAGCTGTTCGGGCGTGCCGCCCGTGGCCGGCACGCGCCACAGATCGCCCAGCTGAGGATTGCGCACGAACACCAGCCAGCGGCCATCGGGCGAATAGCGCGGCGCATAGTCGAAATCGTCCTCGTCCACCGCGTAGTCGATCGCCCGCCACTGCCCGGTGGGCAGATCCAGCACACGGATGCCGCGATGGGCGTAGCGGCCGACCATGCTGCCGAACACCAGGCCACGGCCGTCCGGCGTCCAGTCAAAGCTCAGCAGTTCGGTGCCATCGCACCGCGTGGCCTGGCGCAGCGCGCCGCCGGTGGCACTGGCCACCAGCACCTGGCAGCTGCCGTTGGCACCAAAGCGTGCAAAGGCAATCTCGCGGCCATCCGGTGACCAGGTCGGGAAACGATCGTTGGCGCCTTCCGGCGGCGACAGCAGCTGGCGTGCCGGCGCGTTGCCCGAGGTCTGCACCTTGATCGCGTTGCCGCCCTTGCCGTCCTCGTTCGCGCCTTCATAGGCAACCTGCGAACCGTCCGGCGACAACGTGGGATAGGTCTCGAAACCGGCGGTGGCGGTGATCAGGCGATACGGGCGTTCGGGGCTGCCGATCACGCGGGTGCCATCTTCCACCGCCGCATCCACCGGCGAGCTCACCGGCGACGGACGCCGCACCAGCAACACCGTCAGCACCAGCAACGCGAGCAGCATCGCCACGCCCAGCGCCAGCAGCAGGCGACGACGCCAGTAGCGCCAGCGACGGCGCGCCGCCGCATTCGCTGCCGGCTGCAGCACCGCCATGGGTTCATCAACGGCCAGCGCTTCGGGCGATGCCGCGTCCTCCGCACCTTCAGGCACGGCATCGGCCAGCACCTGCACCGGCACCAGCAATCGATAGCCGGTCTTGGCGATGGTTTCGATGTAGGTCTGGCCGTTGTCCTGGTCGGTGCTGAACGCCTTGCGCAGCTGCGTCACGGCCTGGGTCAGCACATCATTGGTCGGCAGCGTATCCGGCCACACTTCCGCGAACAGCTCTTCGCGGGTGACCACGCGACCCGGTTGCCGCAGCAGCACGCGCAGCACGCCCAGCGCTTTCGGCGTGAGCCGGCGCGGGCGACGCACACCCACGACGTCAACCTCGCGCGAGGACAACGTCACGGTGCAATCGCCGATCCGTATGCGGTCGGCTTCAGGCGGCTGGGTTTCGCTGGTCATGTGTTGCTAAAGGTCTGAAACGGGCCACGGAGGCAACTGCCAATCGACACGATTCCGTCCGAGGCACAGCGAGAAGCCAGATTCCGCAAAAAGCATCGGCGCATACCGCAAAAAAAACGAAGCGCGCGAATATTAGCCTATGCAGGTTACCTCGCCTATGCGTGGTGGACATCAGGCTCTCTCTCGCCGACGCATTCACATAAGCAGCAACATCATTCGCGCCCCTTTGGGCGCGAAATTTTTATCTGGGGTTCATTTTCACAGACGCCGGATCATGGTCAATCCGACCAGTCGCGAAACCACCAGAGCGACGTACATAACACCGGAAAACTGCTCCAGCATGACCAATGCGCGTGCCTGTGGATGCAGCGGAACGACGTCGCTGAGCCCCACCCCGGACAGCAAGCTGAAGCTCAGATAAAGCAGTTCCATCCAGCTGCGCTGCGGACCCTCTCCACTGCCCTGGAAACTGCCCGGATACCACTGCTGGCAGACCGCAAATGCGAACGCGAATCCCCACGCGAGCAACGTGAACGTAGCACCAACGGCAAACAGTTCATCGCGGGTGACCTTATGGTCCTGCAGCATGTAGGCGATCAGCGCGCCTGCCGTATAGAAATACAGCAGGCTTTCCAGCAGCTGCGCCGTGGTTCCGAGCGCGGGTCGGTCCAGCAGTGCCGCGGCAATGGAAAACACCACCGACGGGATGGCCAGCAGCAGCGCCAGCCACGTTCCCAGTGGGCTGCGCTGCACCACCCACAGCGCAAGCCCCAGCACCGCCATGCCGAACACACCCAACGCGGCGCGCCCGCCTGCGGTGTCATCCAGTGCCGGATACAACATCACCGCGATCAGTTGTGCGCCCAGCAGCCAGGCCGACGGATGACGGCGGGCGATGGCCAGCCAGCGGGTGGTGATGGCAACGGGCATGGCGTGCTTCCCTGTGTGGTGGCGCGAGGATAGCCGGTGCAGCGTGGATGCGTGGTGGTAGCGCCGGGCGCTACCGCTGCCACCCCGCTTCGGCATGGTCACGCACATCCTGGGTGATCTTCATCGAGCAGAAGTTCGGACCGCACATCGAACAGAAGTGCGCCTGCTTGTGCGCATCCTTCGGCAGCGTCTCGTCATGGAACGCTTTGGCCTTTTCCGGATCCAGCCCGAGGTGGAACTGGTCTTCCCAGCGGAACTCGAAGCGCGCCTTGCTCAACGCGTTGTCGCGCACCTGCGCACCCGGATGGCCCTTGGCCAGGTCTGCCGCGTGCGCGGCGATGCGGTAGGCCATGATGCCGTCGCGCACATCCTGCCGGTTGGGCAGGCCCAGGTGTTCCTTCGGCGTGACGTAGCAGAGCATGGCCGTACCGAACCAGCCGATCATTGCCGCGCCGATGGCACTGGTGATGTGGTCGTAGCCCGGTGCGATGTCGGTGGTCAGCGGCCCCAGCGTGTAGAACGGCGCTTCGCCACATTCGTGCAGCTGCTTGTCCATGTTTTCCTTGATCAGCTGCATCGGCACGTGGCCGGGGCCTTCGATCATGGTCTGCACGTCATGCTGCCAGGCGATCTTCGTCAGTTCGCCCAGCGTTTCCAGCTCACCGAACTGCGCCGCGTCGTTGGCATCGGCGATGCAGCCCGGGCGCAGGCCATCCCCCAGCGAGAAGGTCACGTCGTAGGCCTTCATGATTTCGCAGATGTCTTCGAAATGCGTGTAGAGGAAGTTCTCCTTGCGGTGTGCCAGGCACCACTTGGCCATGATCGAGCCGCCGCGACTGACGATGCCGGTGACACGTTTGGCGGTAAGCGGCACATAGCGCAGCAGCACGCCGGCATGGATGGTGAAGTAGTCCACGCCCTGCTCGGCCTGTTCGATCAGCGTGTCGCGGAAGATTTCCCAGGTCAGCGCTTCGGCGCGGCCGTCGACCTTCTCCAGCGCCTGGTAGATCGGCACGGTACCGATCGCCACCGGCGAGTTGCGGATGATCCACTCGCGCGTTTCGTGGATGTGCTTGCCGGTGGACAGGTCCATCACGGTGTCGCCGCCCCAGCGGATGGCCCACACAAGTTTCTCCACTTCCTCGGCAATGCCCGAGGACACCGCGCTGTTGCCGATGTTGGCGTTGATCTTGGTGAGGAAGTTGCGGCCGATGATCATCGGCTCGCTTTCCGGGTGGTTGATGTTGTTGGGCAGCACCGCGCGCCCGCGGGCGATTTCATCGCGCACGAATTCGGGGGTGATGATGCTCTGGATGGCGGCGCCGAACGACTGCCCCGGATGCTGCTGCAGCAGCGCCGCATCGCGGATCGCCTCGAGCCGCTGGTTCTCGCGGATGGCGACGAATTCCATTTCCGGCGTGATGATGCCGCGCCGTGCGTAATGCATCTGGGTGACGTTGGCACCGGCACGCGCGCGCCGTGGCAGGCTGCGCGCGGGGAAACGCACGGGGTCGAGCTTCGCATCGTGTTCGCGGTCGCGACCGAACGCCGAGCTCAGGCCATCGAGCTGTTCGGTGTCGCCCCGCTCCTCGACCCAACCGCGGCGCAGCGCCGGCAGGCCTGCGGAGAGATCGATCTGCACCTGGGGGTCGGTGTAGGGACCGGAGGTGTCATACACCGTGACCGGCGCGTTCTCGCCGCCGCCAAACAACGCGGGCGTGCGGGATAGCACGATTTCGCGCATGGGCACGCGCACATCGGGGCGCGAGCCCGGCACATGGATCTTGCGCGAACCGGCGATCGGCTGGATCACCGATTCGGAGAGTTGCTGGGCCTGCTGCTGCAGGGCGGAGAGCTGTGCGTTCATCGGGCATCGTCCAGGAAAGGTCAGGGACGAAGCGGCGGCGCACTGCGCACCGCGCCCGGACGGTCCTTGGGCGGACTCCGGGCACGGCAGCACTGCAAAGCTTCCCTACGCCGGTATGAGCCGGATCAGGTTCCAAGGGACTATCTCAACCGCGACCACCAGGCCGCGGTACCCCCGCTTCTTGCTGCGCATTAGAGCACGAAGGTGTGGGGACAGGGGTCAGAGCCCGTTGCTGGGCAACGGGATCCGACCCACCGTTAACGGAACGATGACATTCCGTTCAGTAACGTGATGCGGTGCCGCATGCGTGGCCCTCGCTGCAAGCTCTGGCTCGCTCCCCTCAATCCCTTGATCGGAGAAGCTCCTTCATGGTGTTTCGCGTTTCCATCGCACTGGTCCTGCTGCTTGTGCTGCTCGCCGGTGTCGCACCTGGCCCCTTCAACAGCGTCGTGCAGAGCATCCTCGGCGAACTCATCCGCGGCATCGGGTGGCTCTACCTGCTGGTCGTGTTCCTCGCCTTGGTCTTCCTGATGTACCTGGCGTTCGGTCGCTTCGGCAACCTGCGCATCGGCGGCGAAGATGCCGAACCCGAATTCTCGCGTGCCAGCTGGATGTCGATGCTGTTCGCCGCCGGCATGGGCATCGGCCTGGTGTTCTGGGGCGCGGCCGAACCCATCTCGCATTTCAGCAAGCCACCGGAAGGCATCGCCCCGCAGAGCATGGACGCCGCGCGCGCTTCGATGCGGTACGCGTTCTTCCACTGGGGCCTGCACCCGTGGGCGATCTACGCACTGATCGGCCTGGCGATGGCCTGGTTCCAGTTCAACCGCAACGGACGTGGCCTGGTCAGTGACATGCTGCAGCCGATCATCGGCCGCCACCATCGCGGCTGGATCGGCAAGGTGGTGAACGTCGCCGCCGTCGTCGCCACCGCCATTGGCGTCGCCACCACGCTGGGCTTCGGCACCATCCAGATCGCTGCCGGCGTGCAGCGCATCTTCGGGCTGCATGCGGGCGTGCCACTGCAGCCGACCATCATCGCGGTGGCCTTCGTGCTGTACATGGCGTCCACGCTCAGTGGCGTGGACAAGGGCATCAAATGGCTGTCCAACTTCAACCTGGCGCTGGCGGCGCTGCTGCTGGCCCTGGTGCTGGTGCTCGGCCCCACCGGTGCGATCTTCAATACCTTCACCACCACGCTGGGCTCCTACCTCAACCAGCTGGTGACGATGAGCCTGCGCATGTCGCCGTTCTCGTCGAGCACGTGGGTGGCCGACTGGACGATCTTCTACTGGGCGTGGTGGATCTCCTGGGCGCCCTTCGTCGGTTCGTTCATCGCCCGCATCTCGCGCGGTCGCAGCGTGCGCGAGTTCGTGGTGGGCGTGGTGCTGGCACCGACGCTGCTGGGCTTCTTCTGGTTCTCGGTATTCGGCGGCACGGCCATCTGGTCGCAGATCTTCGGCCACGCCGATCTGGTGCAGGCGCTGGGCAATGGCTACGAGACGGTGCTGTTCACCCTGTTTGACAGCATGCCGATGCCGTTGCTGCTGTCGTGCATCGCGCTGGTGCTGCTGATGATCTTCTTCGTGACCTCGGCCGATTCGGCCGTGCTGGTGCTGGCGAGCATGTCGACCGACGAGGCGGGCGATCCGCCGCTGAAGCGCAAGCTGGCCTGGGGCGTGGGCATCGCGCTGATAGCCGGTGCGCTGCTGCTGGCCGGCGGCCTGGATGCGCTGCAGGGGATGATCACGATCGCGGCATTGCCGTTCGCGCTGTTGATGGTGCTGGTGATGGTGTCGCTGTACCGGGTGCTGGACCAGGAGTACACGCGGGAGCGGCGGCAGGCGCAGCGGCAGCGGCACATGATCGATGCGTGGATTGCGCGGGAGATGGCGGCGCAGGAGGAGACGCAGGCGGAGGCGGCGCGGGCGCAGGATCAGGGTTGAGGGTGTTTTGCAGGGCTTGCAGCCCTGCACCTGCTCAATGCAACGGCTACGGCCGAAGCAGGAGCGGCTCTGGGTTGATGCTGGTTTGGCGGGGAGGGGACAGCTGGCGGGACACGCCGCAAGTACGTCCCTGTAGGCTCGGCCACGGCATCCATGCCGTGGACGGTCCCGCCAACTGTCCCCTCCCCGCCTCCGACAATTTCCCGGTGACGGCAGTAGATCCACGCC
>NZ_JACVTV010000250.1:0-207 GCF_016624625.1 Stenotrophomonas sp. S41
CTTTCAGCACCTTCTTGCGTCAGCGATAACGCCGCTGCAACGCGTCGACCTTCCAGGAGGCTTGGTTTTTCTCCAATAACCGCAGAATGTGCGGCTGATTGCTTGCGCCCGCCCGAATCATCTGGTTTTCTTTCGCCTTCGGATGCAATCGCCCGGTTCGGGCTGTGAGATCTGCGCGCGCGGCGCGCTCAAGGACGAGGAATGCCA
>NZ_JACVTV010000251.1:0-202 GCF_016624625.1 Stenotrophomonas sp. S41
CGAAACCAACGGCACCGTGGTCGGCACCGAGAACGCCGATGGCCTGTTCGGGCGCGCCGGCCTGCGCCTGTCCGGCGTGACCCGCTGGGGCAATGGTGTTGCCGAAGTGCAGCCCTATCTGGCCGCCAACTGGCTGCATACCCGCGCCGAGTCGCAGATCAGCATGGACGACGAGGTGGTGGATGCCCGCATCCCGCGCAGC
>NZ_JACVTV010000252.1:0-200 GCF_016624625.1 Stenotrophomonas sp. S41
CAACCGGACCCACCCCGCCTTCGACAGTTTTCCGCGATCTGTCGGAACGGCGTTCTGCTTTGGTGGGTGCCGACCGTTGGTCGGCACGGATGAGTTCATTCGATATCTGATGGGAAAAAGTGTCGACCAAGGTCGACACCTACCAACAACGGCACAGTAGAGCCACGCCATGCGTGGATGAATTCATTCGATATCTGACA
>NZ_JACVTV010000025.1:0-43507 GCF_016624625.1 Stenotrophomonas sp. S41
CCCGAGCCCACCCCCTGGGGGGCCCGCCCTCCCGGTCGCGCCGGGCCATGCCCGGCGGCCAGGTGTCAGGCCTTCGCCCGATGGCGGGCGCCTTCCAGCAGTGACAGGCCGGTCAGCAACCCGACGATGGTCACGTAGAAGCTGGCCGTCATCTGGTGGGCGAACATCGACTGGGTCAACCCGCACAGCACGTAGGCGATCACGATCATCACCCCCGCCGCCGCCGGCCCGCGGAAGGTGACGCGGCCGCTGCGCCGGTGCAGGTAGACGAACACCCACAGCGGCACGCCGTACACGGCAATCAGCATCAACAGGCCCGGCAGGCCCTGGGTGGCGGCCCATTCGGCCATGTCGTTGTGCGCATGGCCGAGGTGGCAGCGCACTTCGGCGGGATCGTCGCGGCACACCGGCACGCGCTGCATGGCGCTGTCGAAGTGGCCGATACCAACACCGGTCAGCGGATGATCGAGGAAGGTCTGCCAGGCCACCTGCAGGCGCTCGACACGCGCACCGGCGGAGGAATCGACGTCGCCCTGTTCCAGCTTCTGCACGTCGCTGTGCAGTTCGGTCAGGCGCACCTGGTGGCGCAGTTCGGGCACCGACAGCAGCAGGGTGGCACCGATGGCCAGCATGCCGGCCAGCACCGACAGCCGGGCCACGCCGGTCCGCCAGCGCAGGCTCAGCGCCAGCACCACCAGCAGCGCCAGCAGGGCGGCGAACACGCCACGGCTGCCGGTCAGCACGATGGTGCCGCAGCCGGCGGCCATGCCGACGATGACCAGCGACCAGCGTCGCGACGGGCGGCAGAACACCAGCAGCACCATCAGCATGACCACGATGTCGGCCAGCACGATGGCATTGGTGGTCAGTTCGGCGCGCGATGCGCCCTGCAGCACCTGCAGCAGCGACAGCACGAAGCTGCCCAGCAGGCCCGCCAGCGCGCCCCGCCAGAGCCAGCGCAGGTCCGGGCGCAGCGCGCAGACCCACAGTGCGATCCACGGGATGACCAGGAACCGCGAACGGTTGTCGACGTCGCGCAGGCCCTGCTCGAACAGCACCACCGAGACCAGGCCCAGCGCCACCGCCGCCAGCATCAGCCAGGTCAGCGCGCGCACCGGCGTGCCGCCCATGCCCCGCGCGCGCCACAGCAGCTCCGGCGCCAGCAGGGTGCTGAGCAGCAGGGTCAGCGCATACGGCAACAGGTTCACCGGTACGGTCAATACCAGTGCCGGCATGCAGAACAGGCCGATCTGCGCGATCCAGTGCGCGGCGCCAAGGCGACCGCCGGCAGGCGCGGGCAGCGGTTCGGCGCGGGCGAGGCTCAGGTTGTCCGGTGAAGCTGGCACGTCGGGAATGATCGCTGCGGTCATGCGGAAGAAAACGGCGGCCCTGTGGCAGGCCGCCCGCCTGATGTTTTACTGCCTTTGTGCACGCTTGGGCAGTCTGGACAAGCCAGCGGCCACGTTATTGCTCGTTTCTCTGCAACCGCCGTTCACGTTTCAGTTCGGCTTCGCTGGGCACGCAGGGTCCGTGTACCGCCGATGCCGGCACCAACCACCAACGGCGACGGTTGGCGACACCGGCCAACACCGCACCATTGCGGTCCACGCAGCCCAGCAGCGCGTCCTCGTGGGCCAGCAGCCAGCGCCGCTGCGGCGACAGCTGCTGCCACTGCACCCCGGCCTGCAGCTGCTGATGCCAGGGCACGTTGAAGCCGAAGGTCGCCGCCGGGCGCCTCGCCATCAGCAGGTTCTGCTCCTTCCAGGCCACCAGGCCCAGCTCGGCATCGGCCCCCAGGCGCGCATCGACCGAGCGCATCAGGCCGCGGGCCGAACTGGAATCGTTCAACACCGGGTAGCCGACCAGGCTGTACAGCACCCACACCACGGTCAGCATCGAGACCAGCGCCAGATGGCGCCGCGCCGGGCCGAACAGCAGCAGGCCGGCCACGCCCGCGGCGCCCATGGCCAGGACCGCCCAGGCCATCGCCACCACCGCCCCCGGCTCCAGCCCGCGCTCCAGCACCAGCCGTACTTCGAAACCGGGGTTGCCGAGCAGCGCCGACGCACCGGCGGCAAGCGTCCCCAGCGACAGCAGCAGGGTGAAGCCACCCAGCACCCACTGCACGTCGCGGCGGCGCAGCAGGCCCGGCATCAGCGGCGCCAGGGCCAGGCAGAACATCGGCAGCGACGGCAGGATGTAGACATCGCGCTTGCCGTGCGGAAGGGAGAAGAACAGCACGATCAGCAGCCACCAGGCCAGCGGCAGCAGGTAGCGCGGATCACGCCGCCGCAGTCGCCGGCGCCAGGCCGGGATCGCCCACGGCAGGGCCAGGAACGCCGGGATCCACATCGACGGCATCGTGCCCAGGAAGTACCACCACGGCTGGTGGTGGTCCCACGACTGCACGTAGCGCTTGGCCGTCTGCCGGAACAGGATGTCGTCGAGGTAGGCCTGGTACTCGCCCGATTTCGTCGCCAGCGCGGTCATCACCATCGGCACCAGCCACAGCGCGACGGCCAGTACGAAGGCCAGCGGCGCCAGCCAGAAACGCAGGTCACGCGCATGCAGGCGCACCCGCGGCCAGTGCAGCGCCGAGGCGATCGCCGCCGGCAGGATGATCAGCAGCGCGAGCACGCCCACGCCCTTGGTGATGACCCCGATGCCGGCGAAGAACCAGCCGGCCCACCACCAGCGCCAGGCCGGCCCCAGCAGCAGGTGGCGCAGCAGACCGTAGTTGGCCAGGGTGACGAACAGCACCACCAGCGGGTCGATCTGCGCCTTCTTGGCCTGGAAGGTGAACTGCAGCGCGAACAGCAGCGCCCAGCCGGCGTACAGGCCGACCCGGCGCGTCCACAGCCGCCGGCCCAGGTCGACCACGCACCACAGGGTGCCCAGCGCGGCGATCAGCGAAGGCAGCAGGAAGGCCACCCGCCAGTTGCCGATCACGCTGTACAGGGTGGCCTGCCACCACATCAGCATGGGCGGCTTGTCCGAATACAGCTCCAGCCCCCGATGCGGGAACAGCCACTGGCCGCTGTCCACCATCTGCTTGGCGACCAGGGCGAAACGCGGCTCGTCCGACGGCCAGGGATCGCGCAGTCCGAGCCCCGCACCCAGCACCAGGAAGGCCATCACTACGAACAACCACGTCTCGCGTGACGCGCGGGTTTTCAGCATGGGAACTCGGACAGCGACGGGGTCAGGCTGTTTTTAGCAGACGCGCGTAGAAGAAACCGTCAGCATCGTCTTCACCGGGCAGGCGCTGGCGGGCGATGCCCTCGCAGTCCACGCCGAAAGCGTCACCCAGCGGTGCCGCCTGGGCGTCCGGATGCCACTTCAGGAAGGCCCGCACCTGGTCGACGTTCTCGGCGCGCAGGATCGAGCAGGTCGCATACAGCAGCACGCCACCGGGGCGCAGCATCGCCCAGCAGGCTTCCAGCAGGCGCGCCTGCACCCCCACCAGCGCCTCGATGTCCTCGGCACGGCGGTGGAACATCACGTCCGGCTGGCGGCGGATGACGCCGGTGGCCGAGCACGGGGCATCCAGCAGGATGGCGTCGAACGGGGTGCCATCCCACCAGGCTGCGGTATCGCTGGCGTCGGCCACCAGGGTCTGCACGTGTTCGCCCACGCCGGTACGGGCGTAGGTGTCCTTGGCCCGGGCCAGGCGCCGCGCATCGATGTCCAGCGCCAGCAGGCGCAGGCTCGGGTCGCGCTCCAGCAGGTGCGCCGACTTGCCACCGGGGGCGGCACAGGCATCCAGCACCCGTGCGCCGGCCGGCGGCGCCAGGGCATCGGCCGCACACTGCGCCGACAGGTCCTGCACCGACAACGCGCCGTCGGCAAAGCCCGGCAGCTGGTTCACCGGGCTGGGCTCGGCCAGGCGCAGCGCATCGGCGCTGAGCGGGCTGGGCTCGGCAGCGATGCCGGCCTCCGCCAGCGCGGCCAGCGCCTTGTCGCGGCCGCCAAGCTGGCGGTTGGCACGCAGCCACAGCGGTGCCGGCTGCAGGCTGGCGCTGAAGATCGCCTCGGCCTGCTGCGGCCAGTCGCGCTCGACCGCCTCGGCCAGCCAGGCCGGGAACGCGTCGCGCGCGGGTTGTTCCGGGAACCCCTCGCGCTGCGCACGGCGCAGGATGGCGTTGACCAGGCCGGCCTGGCGCTCGCGGCCCAACGCGCGCGCCGCGTCGACAGTGGCCGACAACGCGGCATGGGCGGGCAGCTCCAGCACGTCCAGCTGCGCGAAACCAACCATCAGCAGGGTGCGCAGGTCGGCATCACGCGCCGACAGCGGCTTCTGCATCCACGCCTGCAGCGCGGCGTCATAGGTGCTGCGACGGCGCAGCACGGCGAAGCACAGGGCTTCCAGCAGCGCGCGGTCGCGGGTATCGGCCAGCTTGGGCAGGGCCCAGGCCAGTTCGGCCTTCAGCGAACGGCCACGGGTGAACACCTGGGCCAGCACGCGTGCGGCCAGCATGCGGGTGGCGGCGCCCGGCGCGGCCTTGGCAATGGAGAAATCGTTCTGCTTCGACACCGGATTACGCTCCCACGCGCAGGTCGCGACGCGCATTGAGGTAGTCGGCGGCGGTGATCGCCTTGCCGCCCTCGCGCTGCAGGACGCGCAGGCGCAGGGCGCCCTGCCCGCAGGCAATGTCGATGCCTTCGCGGCCGGCGGCCAGCACGGTGCCCGGGGCCTGGCCGTGGGCCAGGTCCAGCGCCACCGCGCCATGGATGCGCACGCGCTCGCCGGCCAGCTGCGCTTCGGCGATCGGCCAGGGGTTGAACGCACGCACGGTGCGCGCCAGCGCCTGCGCGTCCTGCGCCCAGTCCAGCTTCGCTTCGGCCTTGTCCAGCTTGTGCGCGTAGGTCACGCCCTGTTCCGGTTGCGGCCGCGCGATCGGCTTGATGCCCGCGCGCAGCAGGCCCAGGCCATCGGACAGCACCTGCGCGCCCAGCGCGGCCAGCGCGTCATGCAGGTCGCCACCGGTGGCGGTGTCGGTAATGGCCAGCTCCTGGTGCAGCAGCACCGGGCCGGTATCCAGGCCTGCTTCCATCTGCATCAGGCACACGCCGGTGGTGGCATCGCCGGCCTGGATCGCGCGCTGGATCGGCGCGGCGCCGCGCCAGCGCGGCAGCAGCGAGGCGTGCACGTTCCAGCAGCCGTGGGTCGGGATGGTCAGCACCGCCCTGGGCAGGATCAGGCCATAGGCCACCACCACCATCAAGTCCGGCTGCAGGTCGCGCAGCTGCTGCTGGGCGGCCGGGTCCTTCAGGGTTTCCGGCTGGTAGACCGGGATGCCACGGGCAACCGCTTCGAGTTTGACCGGCGACGGTGCCAGGCCACGGCCACGGCCGGCCGGGCGGTCCGGCTGGGTGTAGACGGCCACGACCTCGTGATGGCGCGCGGCCGCGCGCAGCGACGACACCGCGAATTCCGGCGTACCGGCAAAGACAATCCTCATGGCTACCCCACTTGCAGGTTGGATGCGTGCAGAAAGAACAACGGCGCCGTCGGCCGGCGCCGTACAGCCCGCGCGGGACGCGCAGGCAGGGGCCGCCGCGAAGGGCGGCCCGCGATGGCGGTCAGGCCACGTGCTTGCGCTGCTTGGCCAGCTTCTTGCGGACCATTTCGCGCTTCAGCGGCGACAGGTAGTCAATGAACAGCTTGCCGTCCAGGTGGTCCATCTCGTGCTGCACGCACACCGCCAGCAGGCCGTCGGTGGTGAGCTCCTGCGGCTGCCCCTGGCGGTCCAGAAACTTGACCGTGATGGAGTCGGCGCGGGTCACGTCGGCGAAGATGCCGGGCACCGACAGGCAGCCTTCCTGGTACACCTGGCCCCCGTCCTTGGCGACGATCTCCGGGTTGATGAACACACGCGGCTCGTTCTTCTCTTCGCTCACGTCGATGACCATGAAGCGCTTGTGCACGTCCACCTGGCTGGCGGCCAGGCCGATGCCGGGGGCGTCGTACATGGTCTGGAACATGTCGTCGAGCAGGGTCTGGAAGGCCGGGGTGGTCACCTCGGCGGCGTCGATCAACGCAGCCTTGGTACGCAGGCGCGGATCGGGGAACTCAAGAATGGGGAGCAGGGCCATGGCTGTTTCCGGGTTGGGGCCGGGGATACGCCGGCATACGTCGCAGATTCTATCTGCAACGCTTGCCTTGCGCCCCGGTTTCTGGACTATAGTGCGCGAACCTGTTGGGGAATCAGGGCTTCGCACCTATGTTGCTTCGTTTTCGTACGGTCGTCGCTGCGGCGATGCTGACCGTGGCTGCCTATGCTACCGCCGTTGAAGTGAATGGCGGGCACCCGGACACCTACGTGGTCCGCAAAGGGGACACTCTGTGGGACATTGCAGGCCGGTTCCTGCAGAAGCCCTGGCTGTGGCCGGAGATCTGGCAGGCCAACCCGCAGATCGCCAACCCGCATCTCATCTACCCGGGTGACGTGCTCAGCCTGGCCTACCTGGACCGCGTGACGGCCCAGCCCGGCCCGCGCACGGAAGCCCCGGTGACCGGCGTGCCGCTCTCGGAGGTCGAACCCTTCCTGAAGCAGCTGAGCGTGGTCGACAGCATCGACCAGCTGCCCTACGTGGTCGGCCTGGAAGGGAACCGCCTGCGCGCCACCAGTGGCCAGGCCGCCTATGTCCGTCTGGCCGATGCCCAGGTCGGCCAGCGCTGGGCCGTGGTCCGCCCGACCGTGCGCTACGGCCAGCCCAAGCCGACCGAGGACCTGACCGCCAACGGCGACGTCACCCCAGGCAGCGGCAACCTGTGGAAGGCCTACAACGCGCCCAACCATCGCCGCGGCGTGCTGGGCTATGAGCTGGCCCAGGTCGGCCTCGGCACCATCACCCAGGTGGCCGGCGGCAAGACCGAAGCCTCCACGCTGATGCTGGACGCCAACGGCGACGGCCGTGAAGTGCGTGCCGGTGACCGCCTGGTGCCGGTGGAGGCCCAGCCGTACGACCTGCAGTTCTTCCCGCATGTGCCCGCCGCCAGCCTGGAAGGCCTGGATGTGCGCGTGCTGGCCGTTGCCGACATGTTCAATGCCGGCGGCCCGCGCGACGTCATCGCCATCTCCGCCGGCCGCAGCCAGGGCGTGGACAACGGCACGGTGTTCTCGCTGTGGCGCCAGGGCAGCCATGTCGCCCACCGCATGAAGTACCCGAACTCCTCGCGCATGGACGATTCGCCGTCCACCGGTGCGGGCCGGGTCAGCCTGCCGGACGAATACGCCGCCCACGCGATGGTGTTCCGCACCTTCGACAACGTCAGCTACGCGCTGGTGATGCAGGGCGTGAAGCCGGTGAACGTGGGTTACAGCGCCCAGCACCCGGACGCGAAGTAGAGTCGACCGTTGGTCGACTGCGCTTCGATCCGTCCGCGGTAGTCGACCAACGGTCGACTCTACCCCGCCGGTTCCAGCCGGGCGGCACCGCACCGCAGGCGGTTGCCGGAGGCGGACTCCCCTGACAGCAGAACGCGACGGCGCCCTAGGGCGCCGTCGTCGTCCGTAGCCGATAGTCGGGCGATGCCCCGCCCCGCCTTTGCCCTCGATGCCCTCGCCCGCCTGGTCCTGGCCGGTGGACCGCTGGCGCCCCGCCGCGCCCTGCTGCTGGCCAGCGGCGATGCCTCCGCCGCGCTCGCCTTGGGCGTGGCCGGCTGGCGCGCGCACGGCTGTTCCGCTGAACAATGCGCCGCCCTGCAGCAGCCCGATCCCGCAACGCTGGCCACCACCCTGCGCTGGCTGCAGCACCCCGGCCAGCAGCTGCTGGGCTGCACCGATCCGGCCTTTCCGCCGTTGCTGCAGGACATCCCGCAGCCGCCGCTGGCACTGTTCGTGTTCGGCGACGCCAGCCTGGCCTGGCACCCGGCGGTGGCGGTGGTCGGCAGCCGCTCGCCAACCCCCACCGGGCGCGCACTGGCGGCGCGCTTCGCCACCTGCTTCGTCGAGGCCGGCCTGGCGGTGACCAGCGGGCTGGCCGCCGGCATCGATGCCGCCGCCCATACCGCCGCATTGGATGCGGGCGGGCGCACGGTGGCGGTCATCGGTACCGGCCCGGACCAGGCCTATCCGCCCGGCAATGCCCGCCTGCAGGCCCGCATCGCCGCCGAAGGCGTCGTGCTGAGCGAATACCCGCCGGGCACCCCGGCGCGGGCGGGGCAGTTCCCGGCGCGCAACCGGCTGGTGGCCGGGCTTTCCCTGGCCACGGTGGTCATCGAGGCGGCCCAGCGCTCCGGCGCCCTGATCACCGCCCGCCTGGCCGCCGAGGCCGGGCGCGAGGTCGGCGCGGTGCCCGGTTCGGTGCTGAACCCGCGTGCGGCCGGCTGCCATCGGCTGATCCGCGAGGGCGTGGCCCTGGTCGAACGGCCCGAAGATGTACTGGAGCTGCTGGCCCCTGCCCTGCGCCAGCAACTGCCCGGCTTGCAAAGCCGCCTTGCCACCCCCACTGAACAGGCATCGCCGGCAGACCTGCCGGACCGGTGGGCGAACGACCCTGACTACCAGAGCTTGTGGCGGGCACTGGACCACAACCCAAGCGGTATGGATTCATTGATCACGCGTTGTGGATTGACGGCGCCTGAGGTGTCCTCCATGCTGCTGGCCATGGAACTGGCGGGAATCGTGGTGTGCGTACACGGCCGCTACTGTCGAACTCCCTAGTTTCTTCACCTCCACAGCGTCGCGCGACGCAGGCCGAGGGGCAATGAAAGAGAGCATTCTTGACGTACTGTTGTACCTGTTTGAACACTATTTCAGCGAAGATGCGGACCTGATCCGTGACCGCGACTCGCTGCAGAATGGCCTGATCCAGGCCGGTTTCAGCCCTACCGAGATCAACAAGGCCTTCGACTGGCTCGATGCGCTGGCTGCCCAGCGGCCGAGCGTGGCGCAGGCCCGGGTCGACGGTCCCGTGCGCATTTTCCACGGCCCCGAGCTGGACAAGCTGGACGTGGAATGCCGCGGTTTCCTGCTCTATCTGGAACAGCACGGCATCCTCGATGCCGACCAGCGCGAGCTGGTGCTGGACCGTGCCATGGCCCTGGACCAGGACGAACTGGACCTGGACGACCTGAAGTGGGTCGTGCTGATGGTGCTGTTCAACCAGCCCGGCGCCGAGGCGGCGTATGCCTGGATGGAAACGCAGATGTTCATGGACGAGCCAGAACCCCTTCACTGACCGTACACTTGGGGACCAAGCGCATTCAGGAGCGTCCCCGTGAGTGAGTGGTTTCACGCCCAAGGCAACCGCCAGCAAGGCCCGTTGCCGGCGGAGCAGTTGATCGAGCTTTTCCGCAGCAACGAAATCACCCTGGACACCCTGGTCTGGCGCGACGGGCTGCCGCAATGGCAGCCCCTGCGCAGCGTCGTCGACGAACTGGGCCTGATCGTGCCGGCCGTCGATGCACCGGCCAGCGCGCCGCCAGCGCCGGCGGCCCCGCAACCGCCCATCCTGCCGCCGGAAGCGCCTTACCACGCCAGCGCCAGCACCGCGTTGCCGCCGCCGAAGAAGGGCCTGTCCGGCTGCGCGCTGACCGCCATCATCGGCGGCGTCGCCCTGCTGGTCCTGGTGCCGATCCTGGCCATCCTGGCCGCGATCGCCCTGCCCGCCTACAACGACTACGTGATCAAATCCAAGGTCGCCGGTGCGATTACCGCCCTGCAGCCGCTGAAGGAACAGGTCCAGCGTTTCGCCGACGACCAGGGCCGCTGCCCGGGCGCCAACGACGCCGGCTTCCCCGAAGCGGGCAGCTTCGCCAGCCAGGGGCTGTCTGCCGTGCACATCGGCCGCTTCAACAACGGCCATTGCGGTATCGAAGCCACCCTGGCCGTCCCCGGCAAGACGATCGACGGCGACCTGCTGTGGCAGGAATACGACCGCGAGAGCGGCCGCTGGGAATGCACCGGCGAAAGCGACAACAAATACCTGCCCGTGCAGTGCCGCGGTTGAGCCGCCGGCCGCGCAGGCAGCCTGAAATCCAAGGATGACCCAACAGGGGAACGCAATGACTGAGTGGTATTTCGCCGAAGGACAACAACGCCAGGGACCGTTCCCGGCCACCGAGATCCGCCAGCGCTTCCAGCGCGGGCAGCTGACCCTGGACACGCTGGTGTGGCGCGAGGGCATGGGCCAGTGGGCCGCCCTGCGCCAGGTGGTGGATGAACTGGGCCTGCAGACCCTGGCCGAGGCCAGCGACAGCAGCGCCGCGGGCGGCTTCGATCTGCGCGGCGACTATGCCGCCATCGACAACGGCACCGCCCCCCTGCCGGGCACCGGCGCACTCAGCAGCTCGCCCTACAGCGCCCCGGGCGCGGCCAGCGGCGACTACAGCCAGGCCGTGCAGGGCGGCGAGGTGGTCTATGCGGGCTTCTGGAAGCGCTTCGCGGCCTACCTGATCGACTATTTCATCCTGCTGATCCCCAGCTGGATCATCGGCATGGTCCTCGGCGTGGGCATCGGCCTCGGCATGGGCGCGGCAGGCGGTGGCGATACGGCCACGGGCGTGGCCGCGCAGCTGGTCAGCGGCCTGGCCGGCCTGGCCATCTCGATGGTGTACTACGCCTGGTTCCACGCCTCGGCCGGCGGCGCCACGCCGGGCAAGATGGCCGTCGGCATCAAGGTCGTGCGCGGCAACGGTGAGCGCCTGACCCTGGGCCGCAGCATCGGTCGTTACTTCGCCACGATCCTGAGCAGCATCATCCTGTGCATCGGCTACCTGATGGCGGCGTTCACCGACCGCAAGCAGGCCCTGCACGACATGGTCTCCGACACCGTCGTGGTCGACCGCTGGGCCTTCACCGACCAGCCGCACCTGCAGCGGCGCGAGCTGGGCACGGTCACCGTCGTGATGCTGGTCATCGGCGGCCTGATGGTCCTGGGCGGCGTGATCATCTCGATCATCGCAGTGGGCGTGATCGCCAACATGGCCAGCTGAGCCTGGCCGACGGCGCCGGCAGGCGGCCGTCATCACGCCCCGCCCCTTGACAGGGGCCCTCCGGGCGTGATTCCTCTAATAAGGAAACCTGAACGCCCGGCACACTACCGGGCGTTCAGTTTATGGATTTGCCCGTGGCCGCTTCACTAATGCGGCCGTTTGCTCCACCCTAGCGGCCCCTTCCCCCGGTCCGCCCACAGACCTTTCCCGACATGCCCAAGCACCTGCTCATCGTCGAATCGCCGGCCAAGGCCAAGACGATCAACAAATACCTCGGCAAGGACTACACCGTCCTGGCCTCGTATGGGCATGTGCGCGACCTGATCCCGAAGGAAGGCGCGGTCGACCCGGACAACGGGTTCGCCATGCATTACGACGTCATCGACAAGAACGAGAAGCACGTCGATGCCATCGCCAAGGCCGCCAAGGGCGCCGACGACATCCTGCTGGCGACCGACCCGGATCGCGAGGGTGAAGCGATCAGCTGGCATATCGCCGAGATCCTGAAGGAGCGTGGGCTGGTCAAGGACAAGCCGATGCAGCGCGTGGTGTTCACCGAGATCACCCCGCGCGCCATCAAGGAAGCCATCAACCAGCCGCGCGCCATCGCCAGCGACCTGGTGGACGCCCAGCAGGCGCGCCGCGCGCTGGACTACCTGGTCGGTTTCAACCTGTCGCCGGTGCTGTGGCGCAAGGTGCAGCGCGGCCTGTCCGCCGGCCGCGTGCAGAGCCCGGCGCTGCGCATGATCGTCGAGCGCGAGGAAGAGATCGAAGCCTTCATCGCCCGCGAATACTGGTCCATCGCTGCCGAGTGCGCGCACCCCAGCCAGCATTTCAACGCCAAGCTGATCAAGCTGGACGGGCAGAAGTTCGAGCAGTTCACCGTCATCGACGGCGACACCGCCGAGGCAGCCCGCCTGCGCATCCAGCAGGCCGCGCAGGGTTCGCTGCACGTCACCGACGTGGCCAGCAAGGAGCGCAAGCGCCGCCCGGCGCCGCCGTTCACCACCTCCACCCTGCAGCAGGAAGCCTCGCGCAAGCTCGGCTTCACCACCCGCAAGACCATGCAGGTGGCGCAGAAGCTGTATGAAGGCGTGAACATCGGCGACGAAGGCACCGTCGGCCTGATCTCGTACATGCGTACCGACTCGGTGAACCTGTCGCAGGACGCGCTGGCCGAGATCCGCGACGTGATCGCCCGCGATTACGGCATCGCCTCGCTGCCGGACCAGCCCAACACCTACCAGACCAAGTCCAAGAACGCCCAGGAAGCCCACGAAGCCGTGCGCCCGACCTCGGCCCTGCGGACCCCGGCCCAGGTGTCGCGCTTCCTCACCGACGACGAGCGCCGACTGTACGAGCTGATCTGGAAGCGCGCCGTCGCCTGCCAGATGATCCCGGCCACCCTCAACACCGTCAGCGTCGACCTGTCGGCCGGCAGCGAACACGTGTTCCGCGCCAGCGGTACCACCGTGGTGGTGCCCGGCTTCCTGGCCGTGTACGAGGAAGGCAAGGACAACAAGAGCGCCGAGGACGAGGACGAAGGCCGCAAGCTGCCGGCGATGAAGCCTGGCGACCGCATTCCGCTGGAACGCATCCTGGCCGAACAGCATTTCACCCAGCCGCCGCCGCGCTTCACCGAAGCGGCGCTGGTGAAGGCGCTGGAAGAGTACGGCATCGGCCGTCCCTCGACCTACGCCTCGATCATCCAGACCCTGCTGTTCCGCAAGTACGTGGAAATGGAAGGCCGCAGCTTCCGTCCGTCCGACGTCGGCCGTGCGGTGTCCAAGTTCCTGTCCAGCCACTTCACCCAGTACGTGGACTACGACTTCACCGCCAAGCTGGAAGACGAGCTCGATGCCGTCTCGCGCGGCGAGGAAGAGTGGATCCCGCTGATGGCCCGCTTCTGGGAACCGTTCAAGGAGCTGGTGGAAGACAAGAAGGAATCGGTCGACCGCGCCGAGGCCAGCGGTGCCCGCGAACTGGGTACCGACCCCAAGACCGGCAAGCCGGTCAGCGTGCGCCTGGGCCGTTTCGGGCCGTACGCGGCCATCGGCAGCACCGCCGAGGACGCCGAGGAGAAGCCGAAGTTCGCTTCGCTGCGCCCCGGCCAGTCGATGCACACCATCTCGCTGGAAGACGCGCTGGAATTGTTCCTGATGCCGCGCGCACTGGGCCAGGACAAGGATGAGGACGTCAGCGTCGGCATCGGTCGTTTCGGCCCGTTCGCCAAGCGCGGCAGCACCTACGCCTCGCTGAAGAAGGAAGACGACCCGTACACCATCGACCTGGCCCGCGCCGTCTTCCTGATCGAAGAGAAGGAAGAGATCGCGCGCAACCGGATCATCAAGGAGTTCGAGGGCAGCGACATCCAGGTGCTGAACGGCCGCTTCGGCCCGTACATCAGCGACGGCAAGATGAACGGCAAGATCCCCAAGGATCGCGAGCCGGCATCGCTGACCCTGGCTGAAGTGCAGCAGCTGATGGAAGAAACCGGCAAGCCGGTGCGCAAGGGCTTTGGCGCCAAGAAGGCCGCCGCGAAGAAGGCCCCGGCCAAGAAGGCGGCGGTGAAGAAGGAAGCCGCGCCGAAGAAGGCTGCTGCGAAGAAGGCTGCTGCGAAGAAGGCGCCGGCCAAGAAGGCGGCGAAGAAAGCAGTGAAAAAGGCCGTCAAGAAGGCCGCCAAGTAGATCCACGCCATGCGTGGATGATCTGCCGGGGTGGGGGGGGGCCCCCGGGCCCCCCCCCCCCCCCCCCCCCCCCCCCCCCGCGGGGGCGGGCCCCCGCCCCCCGGTTTTTGGGGGGGGGGGGGGCCCCCCCCGGGCCCCCACCCACCGTACCGTCCGCGCCCACCGTCGGGGCCCACCACCCGTTCTGCACGCCGCGGGGGGATAATGAAGCCCCACGTCGGGCCGGCCTTCCCCATGAAAGAACTCACCCTCGATACTGCTGTTGCCACGCTGCGCGCGGGGGGCGTGATCGCCTACCCGACCGAAGCTGTCTGGGGCCTGGGCTGCGACCCTGCCCATGAGGCGGCGGTGCACATGGTCCTGCGCCTGAAGCAGCGCCCGGTCGAGAAGGGCATGATCCTGGTCGCCGCCGACCTGCCGCAGCTGGAAGGCTGGGTGCGCCTGGACGCGCTGCCCGACGCCCGCCAGCGCGCGGTGCTGGCCAGCTGGCCCGGCGCCAACACCTGGATCCTGCCGGCCGGCCCCCGTGCGCGCCCGTGGGTGACCGGTGAACACAGCGGCATCGCCGTGCGCATCAGCGCCCACCCGCTGGTGGCGGCGCTGTGCCGCGCCTGGGGCGGCCCGCTGGTGTCCACCAGTGCCAACCTGGCCGGTGAACCGCCGGCGCGCAGTCGCGAAGAACTGGACCCGCGTCTGCTGCGACTGCTCGACGGCATCCTCGATGGCCAGACCGGCGGCCTGGCCCAGCCGACGCCCATCCGCGACGCGCTCAGCGGCAGCATCCTGCGCTCCTGATGCGCCGATTGCAGTGCCGCGGCAATTCGCGCAGGCTGCAGCCATGAACCTGCTGCGCCCTGCCCTCTGCCTGGCTCTGTCGATGCCCGTGGTGGCTTTCGCTGCCGATGACGTGCGGGTCTACCGCTGCGTTGGCAGCAACGGCGCCGTTGCGCTGCAGGACAAGCCCTGCAGCAGCGGCCGCCAGGAAGTGCGCGACCTGCAGCGCCCGCGCGACCCGCCGCCGCGTGCGGTCAGTACCGATACCCCGCCGCCGACACCCGCAGCGACGCCGGACATGGGCGTGCGCGAGGTCCGCCACGTCTACATCCAGCCGCCGCAGCCGATGTACGAGTGCGTGCGCGACGACGGCAGCCGCTATACCAGCGACAACAACGAGGGTAATCCGCGCTGGGTGCCGGTATGGACCACGGTCTGGTACGGACCGGGCCCCCATGGCGGACCGCGCCCGCGTCCGCCGGGACCGGGAGGCGGCGCCATCGGCATCGGGCCTCCGCCGGGGGCCGGCGGCATCCCGGTGCACCGGCCGCCGCTCGGCTACGGGGTCAACGTGCCCGGCGGCAACGTGCTGGTGCGCGACGCCTGCAGCCTGCTGCCGCCGCGCGAAGTCTGCTCGCGCCTGCGCGACCGCCGCTGGGAGCTGGACCGCCGCTACAACAGCGCGCTGCAGAGCGAACGCACCGCGATCAGCAACGAGCAGCGCGGCATCGACGCGCGCCTGTCGCAGGACTGCAGCGGCGGCTGAGCGCTGCGCTTTGGTGGATGCCCACCTTGGTGGGCGCTCTGCTCCTGCCCTGGTAGATGCCCACCTTGGTGGGCACCGCTGTCTGCCAGCGCCAACCAAGGTTGGCATCTACCGGGGCACCGGCCATCGCGTGCGTCAACCAAGGTTGGCATCTACCAGGCGGCGGCCGCTGCTGTAGGCTGCTGGCATGAAGAAACTGATCTGGCTGGCGCTGTGCCTGCTGCCCGGCGCTGCCGCGGCCGAGGAGATGGTGATCTACCGCTGCACCGGCAGCAGCGATGTTCCCACCGTGCAGCGCATGCCCTGTTCGGCCGGCATGAAGCAGGAGATCGTGAAGCTGCCCGGCTCCGCGCCGTCGACGCCGGCTGCAGCCCCCGCGGCCGCTCCCACGCCAGCGGCGGTCGCCGCCGACCCCGCGCCTGCAGCGCCCGCCACGGAAGCGCCCGTCGCTCCCACACCGCCGCGCGCGGGCCAGGAGCGCATCATCAGCGAGGCCTACATGGTCGAGCGCGAGGGCGGCGATGCCATCCTCGACAGCGCCCTGCTGCCCCGCCCCGGTGATGCCGCGGTCGACGAGAACGCACCGCCCAAGCCGCCGCTGCCGCCGATCTTCCAGTGCCAGGACTCGCAGGGCGGCCAGTACCTGCACGAGTACGAAGCCGCGCCGGGCCGCTGCGAGCTGATGAACGTCAGCGGCCTGGGCGGTGCCACGCCGGTCAATGCGGCCAGCTGCGAAGTGGTCGGCGACCGTTGCAGCGAAGTGGCCGAGGCGCAGCGCTGTGGCAGCTGGCAACAGCGCTTCCGCAATGCCCGCGGTCGCGAGCGCTTTGCCTCGGAGGAAAACCGCAATGCCGCCCGTGCCGAGCGCGAGCGCCTGCAGGCGGTGCTGACTGAGAGTGATTGCCGGGTGCCGGAGTAGGCGCTGCCACCCGGCGTTGATGGGGTCAGAGCCCTTTCCTGCGGAAAGGGATCCGACCCCGGGTCAGGGTCAGAACCCGTAGCGCAGGAAGCCGCCGTCGACCGCGATGCACTCACCGGTAACGTAGCTCGACGCCGGCAGGCACAGGAAGCCCACCGCTGCGGCCACTTCTTCAGGCTCGCCGATGCGGCGCATCGGCGTACGTGCGATCACTTCTTCGTAGTAGTCGGCATCGGACAACGGGCCGGACGTGCGCCGGGTGCGGATGTACCACGGCGCCACCGCGTTCACCCGGATGCCGTCCTCGGCCCATTCCACTGCCAGGTTGCGGGTCATCTGGTGCATCGCCGCCTTGGTCATGCCGTACACCACGCCGCTGCGCACATGGGTCAGGCCCGAAACGCTGCCGACGTTGACGATGGACGAGGAGGCGTGCCGGGCCAGCAGCGGATGCGCGTAGCGCGACAGCTCGAAGGCCGAGAACAGGTTGGTCTCGAAGATCTGGCGCCACTCGTCCTCGGAATACTCGGTCGCCGCCTTGGTGACGTTGCCGCCGGCGTTGTTGACCAGGATGTGCAGGCCATCGCTGTGGTCCTCCACCCAGTCCAGGATCTGGCGGCGGTCTTCGTCATCGGAGACATCGGCGGCCAGCGCATGAACCTGCATCTGCGGATGCACGTCCAGCAGTTCGTCGCGCGCGGTTTCCAGCATGTCGATATCGCGGCCGACGATCATCAGGTCGGCGCCGAAACCGGCCAGTTCGTGTGCGATCGCCAGGCCGATGCCGGCGCTGGCACCGGTGATCAGGGCCGTCTGCCCGTCAAGGCGCCACCGTTGCTGGGTCATGAGTTCTCCGGGGCCGCGCCCGCTGTATTTCGATGCCGCAAGGATACGCGTCACAGCAGGGCGTTGCCGACAGTGCGACACTGCCGCATCACCCGCCCCGGAGCACCACGATGCGTCTGCTGATTCCCGTCTGCCTGTCGGTCGCACTGCTGGCCGGTTGCCAGAAGCCGGCCCCGCCCAACCCCGAGAAGCCGCCGGAGCCGCAGGCGCTGGCCAAGGCCATCAACCAGCCGCTGGACCGCGCCAAGGACGTGCAGAAGACCGTGGACGCCGGTGCCGAGCGCGAGCGCAAGGCCGAGGCTGAAGCAACGCAATAGCGGATGAGAGGTAGCGCCGGGCCATGCCCGGCGAGCGCGGAGCGCGGCCTCCAGAATCCGCCGGGCATGGCCCGGCGCTACCAATAAAAAAACGCCCGGCCGGAGCCGGGCGTTTTCATTACCAGCAAGTGCCGGTCAGAAACCGCAGAAGCAGTACGCCAGTGCCTTCACCGGTGCACCGTTGCCCTTCTCGCGCGCGGCGTTCTCGACGAAGCGCAGCTGGGTGTCCACTTCCGGCATCGTGCGCGCCAGCATCATCCGCGCGACACCCGAATCGGCCAGCATCCAGGCACCGGCATGGCTGCCGGCGAACCCACTGATGAACTGCGCGAACGGAGTGGCGGGCTTCTCGATGTAGCGCACGCGGTACTTCTCGTCATTGCCCAGCTTGGCACGGCTGGCGGCGTCGGCCACGGCGTCCTTCATGCCGCCGAAGGCGTCGACCAGGCCGCGTTCCTTGGCCTGCGCACCGCTCCAGACGCGGCCACGGGCCACTTCGTCGATGGCTTCGACCGGCTTCCTGCGGGCCTCGGCGACGCGACCGGTGAAGTCGGCATAGCCCTTGTTGATCACCGACTGGATGACCTGGCCCACGGCCGGGTCCATCGGGCGGGTGACGTCGAAGGCACCGGCGAAGCGGGTCGTGCCCACGCCATCGGTGTGCACGCCGAACTTGTCCAGCGCGCGGCTGAAGTTGGGGATCATGCCGAAGATGCCGATCGAACCGGTGATGGTCGACGGATCGGCATAGATGCGATCGGCGTTCATGCTGATCCAGTAACCACCGGAGGCGGCCAGGTCGCCCATCGACACCACCACCGGCTTGCCGGCGGCCTGCAGGGCCACCACTTCGCGGCGGATCTGCTCGGAGGCGAACACTTCACCGCCCGGCGAATCCACGCGCAGGACCACGGCCTTGACCTGGTCGTCGTCGCGCGCGGCGCGCAGCAGGGCCGAAGTCGACTCGCCACCGATGCGACCGGCCGGCAGGTCGCCGCCGCTGATCTCGCCGGAGGCCACCACCACGGCCACCTGCGGACGGTTGTCCACCGGGTTGCGGCGCGCGTCGAGCTGACCCATGTACGAGGCGAAATCGATGTTGCGGAAGCCGCCATCAGCGTCTTCGTCGGCCACGCCGCGCTCGATCATCAGATCCTCGAATTCCTCGCGGGTCTTCAGCGCGGTCACCAGCTTCTGCTGCAGGGCGAACTTGGCCAGGTCACCGCCGGCCGCGGCCACGCCTTCGGGCAGCGTATCGATGCCCGCAGCCAGCTGTGCCGGATCGAGGCGGCGCGCCTTGGCGATGTCACCCAGGTAGCGCTGCCACACGTCGTTCATCCAGAACAGGTCGGCTTCCTTGGACGCCGGCGAGGCCGCATCCAGCACGTACGGTTCGGCGGCGGACTTGTACTCGCCCACCTTGAACAGGTGCACGTCCACGCCCAGCTTGTCCTGCAGGCCGGTGCGGAAGTACTGGCGGTAACGGCCCAGGCCCTCGAGCACCACCGACCCCATCGGGTCCAGGTAGACCTCGTCGGCCTGCGCGGCCAGCAGGTACTGCGACTGGCCCATGCTCTGGCTGAAGGCCACGATCTGCTTGCCCGAGGCGCGCAGGTCCTGCAGCGCACCGGCCACTTCACGCAGCGAGGCGAAGCCGGACGGCTGCAGCTTGTCCAGCTCCAGCACCACGCGTTCGATCTTCTTGTCGGCCTTGGCCGATTCGATCACGCGCAGCAGGTCGCGCAGCTGCACTTCCTCGGCACCGTTGTCGCCGACCGCCTTGGCCAGCGCGCGGCTGACCGGATCAGCGCTGTACTGCTCGACCAGACGGCCTTCCGGCGCGATGACCAGCGTGGTGCGGTCCTGCAGGGATTTGCTGGCGCCGGCACTCATGCCCGCAGCGACGATGAACATCACCACCACGAACAGCAGCAGGCCGAAGAACACCAGGTTGAGGATCAGCCTGCGGGTGAAATTCATCACGTCCCACAGCCCGATGAAGAAACCGGCGATGGGATTGCGATGCGCCGGGGGCAGCGGGGGCACGGGTTGGTTCATGGAGCGCTCCGGATGGCTTCTTGCCGTGGTAACAGCATAGCCGGTGCCGTGTAAGGCGGCATCGGACACAAGTCAGGGGTTCGCCCGTCACGGTCTGGCGTGACGGGCACGACGGTCATTCCAGGGCCGATTGACCGATGCGCAGGCTGCTGCGACGCAGGCGCCAGCCCATCAGGATGGCGGCGGCGGTCAGGCCGACGATCAGGCCGATCCACATGCCCTGCGGGCCCATGCCCAGGCCCAGGCCGAGCCCGGCACCGAGCGGCATGCCCAGGCCCCAGTACGCGAACATGGCGATGAACATCGGCACGCGCGTGTCCTTCAGCCCGCGCAGCGCGCCGGCTGACAGCACCTGGATGCCATCGGGGAACTGGAACGTGGCCGCGTACAGCAGCAGGGTCGAGGCAAGGCCGGCCACGGCCAGGTCGTTGGTGTAGACGCCGACGATGGCGTCGTGGCCGAACAGCAGCACCGCCGCCGACAGCGTCTGCGTGCCCATGATGATCGCGTAGCCGGCCCACGCCGCGCGGCGCACGCCGAAGCCATCGCCGCGGCCGACCGCATGGCCCACGCGCACGGTGGTGGCCTCGGCCACGCCCATCGGGATCATGAAGCACAGCTGCGCCACGTTGATCGCGATCTGGTGCGCAGCTGCTTCGTTGGCACCGAGGCGGCCGATCAGCAGCGCGGTGACAATGAACAGGCCGCCCTCCATCAGCACGGTGATGCCGATCGGCAGGCCGGTGCGCAGCAGGTCCCAGATCGCCGCCGGGCGCGGGCCCTCGAAGTGCGAGAACAGCTGCAGGTGGGCGAAGCGCTTGGTGAACCACAGGTAGGTGGCGAAGGCGATGGCCTGCAGCCACATCATCACCGCCGAGGCGATGCCCAGGCCTTCGGCGCCCATTTCCGGGAAGCCGAGCTTGCCGTTGGCCAGCACGTAGCCCATCGGCGCCAGCACCAGCAGGCCACCGAAGCCGAGCAGCATGGTCGGCAGCGTCCAGTGCATGCCCTCGCTGAGGTAGCGCATGCAGAAGTACAGGGTCAACGCCGGGCCACCCCAGCGCACCGCATGCAGGAAAGCGGTGGCCCCCGGCACGATGTCCGGGGCGATGCCGAAGGCCGGCAGCAGCGGCGGCACCACGGTGAGGAAGGTGAACATGATCAGGCCCAGGCCCAGCGCCAGCCACAGCGCCTGGCGGAACAGCGGGCCGATCTCGCGCTCGCGGCCGGCGCCGTGCAGCTGCGACACCGAGGCGGTGAGCGAGATCAGGGTGCCGATCGGGATCAGCATCGGCAGCCACAGCAGGGCCGTACCGATGGTCACCGCAGCCAGCGTGGCAGTGGCGTGGTGGCCGGCAATGACGTTATCGACGAAGGAGATCAGACCGGTGGATACATGGCCCAGCACCAACGGCAGGGCGAGCAGACCGGTCGCGCCCACTTCCTTGCGGAAGCGCGGCGTGGAGGTTGCGGTAGACATGGAAGTACAGGACGCCAACTACGGTTGCGCGCGAAGGGCACAGGCACCGGGTTGCGGCCGGCTATTTTACGGCCAAACGGTACCGCCCGCTGGGTAGCGTCGACCGTTGGTCGACTGCTCTTCGCGTACACCCTCGGGAATTCACCGCGCTGTGCGCGGAAGTCGACCAACGGTCGACTCTACTGGCCGGCCTGGCGCTTGAGCCAGGCGTCGCGTTCGGCGGCCGGCACGGCGAGGAAGGCGCTGCGCACGGCATCGCGTTCCTGTGGCGGGGTGCGCTGGGCCACCAGCGTCAATTGCGTCAACTGCGCGGGGCTGAGCTGGCGCAGCGCGGCCAGTGCGGCCTCGCGCTGCTCCGGCGGCACCAGACCGAACAGGCCGTGCAGCTTGGGGAACTGCATGCCCAGCTGCGGGCCCAGCCGCCAGCCGTCGCGGAAGGACTGGTCCTGGGCCTGGAACTGCTCGCGCAGGCGCTGCTGCTGCTCGGCCGGCAGCGCGGCAAAGCGGGCGGCCGCCTGGCGGATGCGCTCG
This sequence comes from Stenotrophomonas sp. S41, assembly GCF_016624625.1. NCBI lineage: Bacteria > Pseudomonadati > Pseudomonadota > Gammaproteobacteria > Lysobacterales > Lysobacteraceae > Stenotrophomonas > Stenotrophomonas sp. S41. The sequence goes on from NZ_JACVTV010000025.1 coordinate 21,321, forward strand.
CGCTCGCCCTCCGGCAGCGCCTTCAACGACGCATAGTCGGCACGACGCTGGCGCTGCTGCTCCGGGCTGAGCTGGGCAAAGGCAACGGGCGAACCCGTATCGGCCACCGGCGCCGGCGTTGCACCGGGCGCTGCCGGCGGCAGCGGTACTTCCAGCGAGGGCGGCGCGGCGGCCAGCGACAACGGCAGGGCCAGCAGCACGCTGGCAAGCAGGAATTTATTCATCGGCAGCAGCGGTTTCCAGCGCGGCACCGACCGGCTCGGGGCGGGTCGGTTTGGGTTCGGATTCATCCACCGGCAGCGGGCCGCCCGCGGCGCTCCACGCATACAGGTCGGCGTCGGCGGCCAGCGGATAGTCGCGGTCGGCCAGCATGGCGGCGTCCTCGGCCGCGTGGCCATCGGCGGCAGCGGTCGGCTGCACCTCGCTGGCCGGCAGGGATTCAACGGTGACCGGGCCGGACTCGGCGACCACGCCCTCCGGCAGCGGCGCATCGCTGGCGGTCGCGTGGTGCTGCCAGTAGCGCCAGCCCAGGGCGGCCGCCAGCAGTACCGCCACCGTCACCAGCAGGATGACCGGACCACGCCAGCGGGGCGCGCCGCTGCTGGGGCGGCGGCGCTTGGGCGCGCTGCGCTCGTCGCGCTCCGGCGTGCGCCAGCTGGCAGTAGGAGGCTGGTTGTTCGCGGCCGGTGCCGAAGGCTGCTGCAGCTGCTGCAGGCGCTTGGCCGGCAGATCGCGGATGCGCAGCTGCACCTGCTCGGCCAGGCCGCGCCACGCCGCGGCGTCGGGCTGGCCGTGGGCGTCGCGCGGGCAGGCGGCGGCCAGCAGCTGCTGGTAGCCGTCTTCATCGATATCCAGCACACGGGTGGCGATGCCTTCATCCAGGCTGCCACCGACCCGCAGCAGCAGGGCCAAGCGCGGCAGCGGCGGCATGTCACCCAGGGCGGCCAGCGGCGGCGGCCACTGCCCGGCGGCCGGCTCGCGCAGCGCCTGGCGCTGGCCCAGCAGGGTCCAGAAACGGGTCGGCCACTGCGCCATCGGCAGGTCGCTGGCCACGGCGGAGAAAGCGCGCATCACCGCGACCAGGGTCTGCTCGGCGCGGGCGGGGTCACCGCACTGCAGCTCGGCAACCACCAGCGCGCGGCGTTCGACGCCACGCAGGAACGCCGACAGCGCGCCGGCCGCGGTCGAGGAAACAGGGGCGGGCACAGCCGTCATCGGTTACTCCAAAGGTCTGCGGGCATGATAGCGGCAGCCCATCGACGGCCGGCAGGACTTGCGCCCACGGGCACTTCGTGCTGCAGGTTGTGCACAGCATCAATGCGGTCCCCGGCCGAATCGTTGTGAAGCCGCGGATTCACCTTGTTTCAGCAATGTTTCACAATCAAGCAATTGATTTTATTGGTTTTTTAAGTATGGCTATTTTTTGACCAACCCGAGTGTAAAGCCGTCGCCATCGGCCTCACACGCCCCCGTCGACCGGTAACGCACAACGTTATCCACAGAAGATGTGGATAAGACTGAATCTCTAATAGCCACCGATATTTAGGTGACATTTATGATTGCGCGGCAGGCGCGGGCGACGTGATCGCCTCTGCCATCGGCCCCCGCCCCGCCCGTTACACTGCCCCGATGCTCGACCCCATCCCGACCCTGCAGGTCGCCCTGCCCGTCCCGCTGCCGCGCCTGTTCGACTACCTGCCCCCGGAAGGTCCGGGCCCGGCCGTGCCGGTCGGCTGCCGCCTGAAGGTGCCGTTCGGCAACCGCGAGCTGGTGGGGATGGTGGCCGGCCACGGCCAGGTGGACGACGGCCAGGGCCTGCGCCAGGCGCTGGCCTGGTGCGATCCGCAGCCGCTGCTGCAGGGCGAGCTGTGGCAGAGCCTGCAGTGGCTGGCCCGCTACACCCATTCACCGTTGGGCGAAGTGGTGAACACCGCCCTGCCCGGCCCGCTGCGGCACGGCGAGGCCCTGCCCGACACCCATCACTGGGGCTGGCAGCTGACCGCCGCCGGCCAGGCCCAGCGCGAAAAGCTGCGCGCCGGCACCCGCCCGCGGCAACTGGCCGAACTGCTGGGCGAGGCCGTGGTCGACGAAGACGTGCTGGGCGCGCGCATGGAGGACTGGCGCACCGCCGCACGCAGCCTGGCCAAGCGCGAGCTGGCCGAGCGCGTGGCCCTGAGCGTGGCACCGCAACATGCGCAGCCCCTGCCCGGCCCCACCCTCAACCCGGAACAGGCCGAGGCCGTGGCCGCGATCACCGCAGCCGACGGTTTCCATGCCTTCCTGCTGGACGGGGTGACCGGCAGCGGCAAGACCGAGGTCTACCTGCAGGCGATCATCCACTGCCTGGCGCAGGGGAAACAGGCGCTGGTGCTGGTGCCTGAAATCGGCCTGACCCCGCAGACCCTGGCGCGCTTCCGTGGCCGCCTCGGCATCGCGGTGCATGCGCTGCATTCGGGCTTGAACGACAACGAACGCGCGCGCGTCTGGGCCGCGGCCTCGCGCGGCGAAGCGCGGGTGATCGTCGGCACCCGGTCGGCGGTGTTCACCCCGCTGCCGCAGGCCGGCCTGCTGATCGTCGACGAGGAACACGACGGCAGCTACAAGCAGCAGGACGGCATCCGTTACCACGCCCGCGATTTCGCCCTGGTGCGGGCCAAGGCACTGGGCATCCCGGTGCTGCTGGGCAGCGCCACGCCGTCGCTGGAAACCCTGCACAACGCCTATGCCGGCCGCTACACCCACCTGCGCCTGAAGCAGCGCGCCGGTGATGCGCGGCCGCCCCGCGTGCGCATCCTCGATGTGCGCAAGCGGCCGCTGCACGATGGCCTGTCCGCCGATGTGCTGGCCGGTATCGGCGAACACCTGCAGCGTGGCCAGCAGGTGCTGGTGTTCAAGAACCGCCGTGGCTACGCGCCGGTACTGCTCTGCCACGATTGCGGCTGGACCGCGCCATGCCAGCGCTGCGATGCGCCGATGACCGTGCATGGCGGTGGCCGTCGCCTGCAGTGCCACCACTGCGGTGCGCGGCAGCCGGCGCCCCTGGCCTGCCCGGCCTGCGGCAGCCTCGCGTTGCAGCCGCAGGGCATCGGCACCGAGCGCCTGGAAGAGCACCTGGTCAGCGCCTTCGCCGATTACCCGGTGGTGCGCATCGACCGCGGCACCACCTCGCGCCGCGATGCGCTGGAACAGCAGCTGGCGAAGCTGGGCGACCAGCCCGGCATCCTGGTCGGCACGCAGATCCTGGCCAAGGGCCACGACCTGCCCAAGCTGACCCTGGTGGTGGTGGTCGGCATCGACGAAGGCCTGTTCTCGGCCGACTTCCGCGCCAGCGAGAAGCTGGCCCAGCAGCTGATCCAGGTGGCCGGCCGCGCCGGTCGCGCGCGCGATCCTGGCGAGGTCTGGCTGCAGACCCACCACCCGGGGCACCCGTTGCTGGAAACCCTGGTCAGCGGCGGCTACCACCCGTTCGCGCAGGCCGAATTGAACCAGCGCCAGGCCGCCGGCTTCCCGCCGTTCGCGCACCTGGCGCTGATGCGTGCCGAAGCGCAGCAGCTGGAACATGCCAACGCGTTCCTGCTGGCCGCGCGGCAGCTGCTGGGCGAGCAGAACGTGGTGGAGGCCTATGGGCCGATGCCGGCGCCGATGCCGCGTCGCGCCGGTTACCAGCGCACGCAGCTGCTGCTGTCCGCGCTGCAGCGGCCGCCGCTGCATGGCGTGCTGGCCCAGCTGGTGCCGCAGCTGTACGCGCTGCCGGAGGCACGCAAGGTGCGCTGGTCGCTGGATGTGGATCCGACGGATCTGTATTGAGGCCTGCCCTGGGTCAGAGCCCTCTCTGCGAGAGGGATCCGACCCCTTGGCTATCGGGGTCGGATCCCACCCCAAGGGTGGGCTCTGACCCCGGTCGCCATCACTTACGTCAGCGGCGACATCACGCCGCGCTGGTACGCCGGGCGCTCGCGCAGGCGGGCATACCAGTCGGCCACGTTCGGCAGATCGGGACGCTGGATCGGCAGTTCGAACCAGGCATAGATCAACGAACCCAGCGGAATGTCGCCCATGGCGAACTTCTCGCCCGACAGCCACGGCTGCCTGGCCAGCGTCTCATCGGCCATCTTCAGGTAATCACCGGCGCGCACGATGGCGGCGTTGATGCGTGCTTCGTCGCGGTCGGCCGGCGCGGTGCGCATGATGCCCCAGATCAGTTCGGAGTACAGCGCAGCCATCCGCGAGGTGCTCCAGTCCATCCACTTCTCGGCCTGCGCACGTTCCATCGCATCTTCGGCGTACAGCGTGCCCAGCGAATAGCGCGCGCTCAGGTAGCGCACGATGGTGTTCGATTCCCACAGCGGCAGGCCGTGGTCTTCGATCACCGGCACCAGGCTGTTGGGATTCATCGCCACGTATTCGGCCGACTGCGTGCCGCCATGGCTGCCGCCCACTTCGATGGATTCGTACGGCAGCCCGATTTCTTCGGCGCACCACAGCACCTTGCGGACATTGCTGGAATTGCGGCGGCCCCAGATCTTCAACATTGCGGATTTCCCTGCCTGCAGCGGTGCGCCACGGTGGCGCGGAAACGCTACGATACGCCCATCAAACGCGATGCGCGTGGCATCAACGGTTCTTCTTCGGCAGCGCGCGCACGTAGGACGATTTGCCGTCCTTCTTCAGCTCGAACAGGCCGATGGCCGCCAGCAGGTCGCTGAGCTTGCCGTAGCCATAGTTGCGCGGGTCGAACGAGGCCTGGTTGCCGATCTGGCTGCCGACCGGGCCCAGGTGTGACCAGCCATCTTCGCCCTCGGCGGCCGATACCGCACGCCGCAGCATCTTCACCAGGCGCGTGTCATTGCGCAGTTCCGCGCTGTTCTTGCGCGGGCGCACTTCATCACTGGCCACCTGCCCGCTGGGCGCCTGCCCGGCCTCGGCCTCGACGTCGGGCACGCTGGCGTGGGTCTGGCCCAGGGCTTCCAGGTAGGTGAACTTGGAGCAGGCGTTGACGAAGGGCTCGGGCGTCTTCTTCTCGCCGAAGCCATACACCTTCACCCCATCGGTCAGCAGGCGCATCACCATCGGGGTGAAGTCGGCATCGCTGGAGACGATGGCGAAACCATCGAGGTTGCGCGCGTACAGCAGGTCCATCGCATCGATGACCATGGCCATGTCCGAGGCGTTCTTGCCCTTGCTGTAGGCGAACTGCTGGATCGGGCGGATGGCGTACTCGTGCAGCACCGATTCCCAGCCCTTCAGGCGCGGGCTTTTCCAGTTGCCGTAGGCACGGCGCACGTTGGCCACGCCGTAGCGGGCGACCTCGGCCAGGACTTCGTCGATCTTCGAGGCCGGCGCATTGTCGGCGTCGATCAGCAGGGCGATGCGCTTTTCCGGTTCGGACATGGTTTCCTCGGTGGGCTGCAGGCTGAGCGGAGTATCACCCATGGCCACTGGCAGCCATGTGACGTGCGATGATGCAGGGCGACATCCATCCCCCTCTGGAGTACGTCGATGAGCCGCGAACCAGTCCCCCACCTGGTCATCATCGGCGGCGGTTTTGCGGGCCTCTGGGCCACCCGGGCCCTGGCCCGCGAAAAGATCAGGATCACCCTGCTCGACCGCCGCAACCACCACCTGTTCCAACCCCTGCTGTACCAGGTCGCCACCGCCGGCCTGTCCGCCCCCGATATCGCCGCGCCGCTGCGCCACATCCTTGGCCACCAGCGCAACGTGGAAGTACGCCTGGGCGAGGTCGTCGCCATCGACAAGGCCACCCGCCAGGTGCAGCTGGCCGACGGCAGCACCCTGGGCTACGACAGCCTGCTGCTGGCCACCGGCGCCACCCACGCCTACTTCGGCAACGACCAGTGGGCCGGCGATGCGCCGGGCCTGAAAACGCTGGACGATGCCATCGCCCTGCGCCGCAAACTGCTGCTGGCATTCGAGCGCGCCGAGGCCGAACCGGACCCGGCGAAGAAGGCCGCATGGCTCAGCTTCGCGGTGGTCGGCGGCGGCCCCACCGGCGTCGAACTGGCTGGCACCCTGGCCGAGATCGCCCGCCACACCCTGCATAACGAGTTCCGCCACATCGATCCGGCCAGCGCCAAGGTGCGCCTGGTCGAGGCCGGCCCGCGCGTGCTGTCTTCGTTCCCCGAGGTGCTGTCGCTGAAGGCACGCCGGCAGCTGGAGAAGCTGGGCGTGGAAGTGCTGACCGGCACCCCGGTGAGCGACATCGACAGCCTCGGCTTCAAGCTGGGCGAACAGTTCGTGCCCGCACGCACCGTGGTCTGGGCCGCCGGCGTGGCCGCCTCGCCGCTGGCGCGCACGCTGGACGTACCACTGGACCGCGCCGGCCGCGTGCAGGTGCAGCCCGACCTGACCCTGCCCGGGCACCCCGAACTGTTCGTCGCTGGTGACCTGGCTGCAGTGAACCAGGCCAACGGCAAGCCGGTGCCCGGCGTGGCACCCGCCGCCAAGCAGATGGGCAAGTACGTGGCCGATGTCATCCGCGCGCGCCTGCATGGCAAGCCGACACCGGGGCCGTTCAAGTACGCCGACTACGGCAACCTGGCCACCATCGGCCGCATGGCTGCCATCGTGCACCTGGGCAGGCTGCAGCTGTCCGGCGTGCTGGCCTGGTGGTTCTGGCTGGCCGCGCACGTGTTCTTCCTGATCGGTTTCCGCAACCGCGTGGTGGTGCTGCTGAACTGGGCGGTGGCGTACTGGAGCTACCAGCGCAGCGCGCGCATCATTTTTGGTGATGACCAGGAAGATCGCCGGCCGAGGTAATGGCCTGCACTACGCTGGGGTCAGAGCCCTTTCCTGCGGAAAGGGATCTGACCCCGGGCATGAAGGGCTCTGACCCCGCCTCCCAACATCCTCCTCGCATGGCGTGGATCTACCGGTTCACCGGGCCGCCGGGGCCCGGCGGGCGCGGCCACACGTGGCAGAAGTCTTCTTTCCTCGCGGTGTCGGCAATCTGCCCGGCACTCCAATGCCGGATGATCCAGATCGTGAGCGCCGTGCTGCTCAACTGCCAGCGCAGCATGCCGTGGCGCGGCTGCCGCATCAGGTGGCGGCGGGCAACCCAGTAGGCCTCCTGCTCGACCACGGGCACGTTCGCTTTCCTCGCATCCTCGTCGAAGAGCTGCACGACGAAGCCCCAGGGGTTCATCTGCTGGTAGCCCGCGCGCGGTTCACCGCTGCATGCCGCCACGCCGCTGGGCGCACGGTCTGCCGGCTGCGGCCAACCATCCAGCCAGGCCAGCCCGAGCAGGTAGAGCAGGCCGGGCAGCAGCGCGATGGCGGCGACCAATACGACGACGGAGATCCATGCTTTGCCGGCAGCACGCATCGCTCTACGGCGCCTTCGGTTTCGGGTACCACAGCGCATTGACGATGACCCAGCGCTGGTCGAAACGGCCCATGTGGAAGTAGTCGACGAACCACGGCGTTTCCAGCCGCACCGAGGCGGCATTGCCGGTCACGTCCAGCACCGTGCAGCGGCGGTCCCATTGCGCCTTCGGCATCTTCAATGCCCCCTGCTTCGTCAGTGCCACCAGTTCGTCCTTCGACATCCGGCGCAGGCCCAGACGCTCGTCAGGCGTATCGCCCAGCACCGCGCGTTTGGCCAGGTCCGGATGCAGGGACCGCGCGACGCGCTGCGGGTCGGCTTCCAGCTGGCCATCGACGTAGTCATGGCAGGTGGCCTCGATGGCCGCGAGGGTGGCCGGGTCGGCGGCCGGGCTCGTCGCACCGGCAACAGCAAACAACAGGGCAAGCGTGGACATCCGGGTCTCCAGCTCTGGGCGCGCGGCGATCATGGCATGGGCGGCGTCCCCCATCCACGCGTGGCGTGGATCTACAGGACGGCCTCGGCCGGGGCCTGCAGCCAGGCCAGCTTGCGTTCGCGCGGCTGCTGCTTGAGCTGCCATTCGGCGCGGGAAGCAGACGAGCGGTCCGGGTACTCGCGCACGGCGAGGATGCGCAGCGGCGGCCGGGCCCGGGTGTAGCGGGCGCCCTTGCCGGCCAGATGGGCGGCGAAACGGGCGGCTACGTCGGTGCTGATGCCGGCGTAATAGCTGCCGTCCCGGCATTCGAGCAGGTACAGGAACCACGGGGCGGAGGGACGGGCCATGGGGGGATTATGGCGTGCTGCACTGCAGCGGATATACTGCCGCCCGAATGCAGGAGAGAGGCGCCGCGCTGGCGCCCGCCGAAGGCGCAGGCTCCCATGATCGCTCAGGCCGGTGGGCTGGAATCCCACCAACCATGCATTCGACTCGCCGAGCTGGAGAGAGGTCACCGGGCACGCCCGGCACGATCCGCCGAAGGGGCACGCGGTTCATCCCGCTGAACTCTCAGGCAAAAGGACAGCGGGAGCGGCACCGGTCATCGTCATCCCGTCATTGCGCAGGCAGTGGCGGTATACGCGCATGGCCGGCCCCACCGCGCCCGGAGCCTGTCCCATGCTGCTGTCCATCATCTATCTCGTTGCCATTTCCGCCGAAGCCATGACCGGTGCGCTGTCCGCCGGCCGCCGCCGCATGGACCTGTTCGGCGTGGTCATGATCGCCTGCGTCACCGCCCTCGGCGGCGGTTCGCTGCGCGACATCCTGCTCGGCCATTACCCGCTGGGCTGGGTGAAGCACCCCGAGTACCTGGGCTTCACCGTGTGCGCGGCGCTGATCGCCACCTGGGTGGCGCGCTGGATGCACCATTTCCGCCGCACCTTCCTGGTGCTCGATGGCCTGGGCCTGATCGCCTTCACCCTGATCGGCTGCTCGATCGCACGCGAGGCCGGCCATGCCATGCCCATCGTGCTGATCGCCGGCATGCTCACCGGTGCCTTCGGCGGCGTGCTGCGCGACATCCTCTGCAACGAGGTGCCGCTGATCTTCCAGAAGGAGCTGTACGCGATCATCTCGCTGCTGACCGGCGCGGTATATCTGTTGCTGCTGCGCTGGGGTGTGGCCGATGCCACGGCGATCCTGTGCTGCCTGGGCGGTGGCTTCGCGCTGCGCCTGCTGGCGATCCATTACCGCTGGGAAATGCCCAAGTTCGTGTACCACGACGAAGTGCATTGATCGCTCTTTGTAGAGTCGAGCCATGCTCGACTGTTCCTGGCAGAAGCAGTCGAGCATGGCTCGACCCTACAAGAGCGGTCAGGCATGACCTTGGTCATGCGGCAATCGCCGGGCTGATTGGCTACCATTGACGCCCCGTCGCCCGCGCGACGGCATCCAGCCACACCGCGTCGCGGTCCCGCCAGACACTCCCCTCCCCCGTTGCCCGCTGCGCGTGATGCGCGACCGGGCGTACATGTCCCTGCGCGTGCGCAGGGCGCAGGATGCCCCATGTCCGCTGTTGAGCCGTCCCGTAGCACCCCGCCCCGTTCCCGCCGCTGGTGGGCGATTTTCGTCGTCATCATCGTGGCCGGCCTGGTGGCCTGGTGGGCATGGCCGCGCGCCGAAGCAACCGCGGCCGCCGGCCCGGGCAAGACCGTGCCGGTGCGCGTGGCCCGTGCCAGTGCAGAACCCCTGCAGCTGCGCCTGAAGGCCGTCGGCACCGTCACCCCGCTGCACAGCGTGGTGGTGCGCAGCCGCGTCGATGGCGAGCTGCTGCGCCTGCACTTCCAGGAAGGCCAGCAGGTGAAGGCCGGCGACCTGCTCGCGCAGATCGACCCGCGCCCCTATGAAGTGAAGCTGGCGCAGGCGCAGGGCACCCAGCAGCAGAACCTGGCGGAACTCGAGAATGCCGAGCGCCAGCTGCAGCGCTACCGCGAACTGCAGAAGCAGAACTACGTGTCCGGGCAGGAGCTGAGCGACCAGCAGAGCAAGGTGCGGCAGCTGCAGGGCCGCCGCATCAGCGACCAGGCCTCGGTGGACGAAGCGCGCCTGCAGCTGCAGTACACCCGCATCACCGCGCCGGTCAGCGGCCGCGTCGGCCTGCGCCGCCTCGATGTCGGCAACCTGGTGCACGCCAGCGATACCGAAGGCCTGGTGACGTTGGCGCAGACCGCGCCGATCAGCGTGCTGTTCACCGTGCCCGAACCTGAACTGCCTGCCCTGCTGGATGCCGTGCAGGCCCAAGCCGGCCTGCCGGTGGAAGCCTGGGACCGCAGTGAAAGCAAGGCGCTGGCGCAGGGCACGCTGTCCAGCGTCGACAACCGCATCGACACCGCCACCGGCACGCTGAAACTGCGCGCGCAGTTCGACAACGCCGGCCTGGCCCTGTTCCCGAACCAGTTCGTCAACGTACGCCTGCAGCTGGGCGAACACCCGGCGCTGCTGATTCCCGATGCCGCCGTGCAGTTCGGCAGCCAGGGCAACTACGTGCACATCGTCGACAAGGACAACAAGGCACAGCGCCGCACCGTGGTGCTGGGGCCGGCCGATGATGGCCGCGTGGCCGTGCGCTCCGGCCTGCAGGCCGGCGACCAGGTGGTGATCGAGGGCATCGACGGCCTGGAAGATGGCACCGCCGTGGAGATCGTGGCCGAACAGCCCGCTGCTGCAGCGAAGGCGGCCAAGGCCGGCGCATGAACCTGTCGCGCCCGTTCATCCTGCGCCCGGTCGCCACCACTCTGCTGATGGTGGCGCTGCTGCTGTCGGGCGTGCTGGCCTACCGCCTGCTGCCGGTGGCGGCGCTGCCGCAGGTCGATTACCCGATCATCCAGATCACCACGCTGTACCCGGGCGCCAGCCCGGAACTGACCACGCGCACCATCACCGCGCCGCTGGAACGCCAGCTCGGGCAGATTCCCGGCCTGAAGCAGCTGTCGTCCACCAGTTCCGGCGGTGCCTCGGTCATCACCCTGCAGTTCGGCCTGGACGTGTCGCTGGGCGTGGCCGAGCAGGACGTGCAGGCGGCGATCAACGCCGCTGGCAGCTTCCTGCCCGGCGATCTGCCGGTGCCGCCGGTGTACCGCAAGGTCAACCCGGCCGATACGCCCATCCTCACCCTGGCGGTGACCTCGCAGGCGCTGGCGCTGCCGCAGGTGCACGACCTGGTGGATACGCGCATCGCCCAGCGCCTGGCACAGCTGCCCGGCGTCGGCCTGGTCAGCCTGGCCGGTGGCCAGCGGCCCGCCGTGCGCATCCAGGTGAACCCGGCGGCGCTGGCCGCCAACAACCTGGGCATGGACCACATCCGTACCGCGATTGCCGCAGCCAACGTCAACCTGCCCAAGGGCAGTTTCGATGGCCCGATCCGCGCGGTGATGCTCGATGCCAACGACCAGATGCGCAGCGTCGATGAGTACCGCGCGCTGGTGCTGGCCTGGCGCGAGGGCGCGCCGCTGCGCCTGGGCGACGTGGCGACCATCACCGATGGCGCCGAGAACCGCCAGCTGGCCGCCTGGAGCGGCACCACGCCAGCGGTGCTGGTGAACATCCAGCGCCAGCCCGGCGCGAACGTGATCGCCGTGGTCGAGCAGGTGCGCACGCTGCTGCCGCAGCTGCAGGCCACGCTGCCGGCCGGCGTGCAGATGAACGTGCTGAGCGATCGCACCGAATCGATCCGCGCCTCCGTGCGCGGCGTGCAGAAGGAACTGGTGCTGGCCATCGGCCTGGTGGTGCTGGTCACCTGGGTGTTCCTGCGCAACCTGCCGGCCACGCTCATTCCCAGCGTGGCGGTGCCGCTGTCGCTGATCGGTACCTTCGCGGTGATGCTGCTGGCCGGCTACTCGCTCAACAACCTCACGCTGATGGCGCTGACCATCGCCACCGGCTTCGTGGTGGACGATGCCATCGTGATGCTGGAGAACATCGCCCGCCACCTGGAAGAAGGCGAAAGCCCACGCGAGGCGGCGCTGAAGGGCGCGGCCGAGATCGGCTTCACCCTGGTCTCGCTCACTGTTTCGCTGATCGCGGTGCTGATCCCGCTGCTGTTCATGGCCGACCTGGTGGGCGCGCTGTTCCATGAGTTCGCGGTGACATTGGCGGTAGCCATCGGTATCTCGCTGCTGGTGTCGCTTACCCTGACGCCGATGCTGTGTGCGCGCTTCCTCAAGCCGCATGCGAAGGGGTCAGAGCCCCAAGGGGATCTGACCCCGAAACAAGATGTCTTCGACCGCATCATCGCCGTCTACGACCGCCAGCTGCAGTGGGTGCTGCAGCGCCAGCCGCTGATGCTGCTGGCCACCGTCGCCACGCTGGCGCTGACCGTGGCGCTGTACTTCGCCGTGCCCAAGGGCTTCTTCCCGGTGCAGGATGCCGGCCTGGTGCAGGGCATCAGCGAGGCCCCGCAGGCGATCTCGTTCCAGGCCATGCGCGAGCGCCAGCAGGCGCTGGCGGCGGCCATCGAAGCCGACGAGGCGGTGGCCAGCGTGTCGTCCTATATCGGCGTGGACGGCAACAACGCCACGCTCAACACCGGCCGCCTGCTGATCGAACTGAAGCCGCATGGCGACCGCGACGGCGCCGCCGTGGTGATGGAACGGCTGCAGCAGCGTGTGTCGAAGATTCCCGGCATCACCCTGTACCTGCAGCCAGTGCAGGAGCTGGGCATCGAAGACCGCATCAGCCGCAACCAGTACCAGTTCACCCTGACCACGCCGGAACAGCAGACGCTGGAAACCTGGACACCGAAGCTGCTGCAGGCGCTGCGCCAGCAGCCGGCCCTGCGTGATGCGGCCAGCGACCTGCAGATGCAGGGCCGGCAGGCGCGGGTGAACATCGACCGCGATGCCGCCGCACGCCTGAATGTCAGCGTTGAAGCCGTGGCCGATGCGCTCTACGACGCCTACGGGCAGCGGCAGATCTCCACCATCTTCACCCAGGCCAGCCAGTACCGCGTGGTGCTGGAAGCCGATCCGTCGCGCCAGCCCGGGCCTGATGCCATCAGCGGCCTGCGCGTGCGCAACAGCGACGGGCAGACCGTGCCGCTGGGCGCCGTGGCGCGGGTGGACCTGGGGCCGGCCGCGCTGCTGCGCAACCATGTCGGCCAGTTCCCGGCGGCCACGCTGTCGTTCAACCTGACACCGGGGGCATCGCTGGGCGAAGCCACCGCCGCCGTGGAAGCGGCGCGCACGCAGATCGCACTGCCCGAGAGCATCGAACTGCGCCTGCAGGGTGCGGCGGCGGCGTTCAGCAGTTCGCTGTCGTCCACGCTGTGGCTGATCCTGGCCGCAGTGGTGGTGATGTACATCGTGCTGGGCGTGCTCTACGAGAGCTTCGTGCACCCGATCACCATCCTCTCCACCCTGCCCTCGGCCACCGTGGGCGCGCTGGCCGCGCTGTGGGTGAGCGGGCGCAGCCTCGACCTGATCGCGGTGATCGGCATCGTGCTGCTGATCGGCCTGGTGAAGAAGAACGCGATCATGATGATCGACTTCGCGCTGGACGCGCAGCGCACGCGAGGCATGACCCCGCGCGAGGCGATCCACCAGGCGGCGCTGCTGCGCTTCCGTCCGATCCTGATGACCACGCTGGCCGCGTTGTTCGGCGCGGTGCCGCTGATGCTGGCCAGTGGTTCGGGCGCGGAACTGCGGCAGCCGCTGGGCTGGGTGATGGTCGGTGGCCTGCTGGTCAGCCAGGTGCTGACCCTGTTCACCACGCCGGTGATCTACCTGGCCTTCGACCGCCTGCAGCGCCGGCGCTCGGCCACCCTCGCCACGTCTGAAGAGGCGCGCGCATGAGCCCCATCGCACGCCTGGCCCAGGCCTGCGTGCAGCGACCGGTAGCGACGATCCTGCTGGCGGTGGCGCTGGTGCTGGCCGGCCTGCTGGCGCTGCGGCTGCTGCCGGTGGCACCGCTGCCACAGGTGGACTACCCGGCCATCGAAGTGAGCGCCAGTCTGCCCGGTGCCTCGCCCGAGTCGATGGCCGCCACCGTGGCCACGCCACTGGAGCGCGCGCTCGGCAGCCTGCCCGGCATCTCGCGCATCGATTCGGCCAGCACCCAGGGCCAGACCTCGGTGGAGCTGAAGTTCGTACTCGGCCGCGATATCGACGAGGCCGCGCGCGAGGTGCAGGCGGCGATCAATCTCGCACGCGGGCAGCTGCCCAGCGGCATGCCGGGCATGCCGCAGTACCGCAAGGTGAACCCCTCGCAGGCGCCGATCCTGGCGCTGGCACTGACCTCGGACACGCTGCCGCCGGGCCAGCTGTACGACCTGGCCTCCACCGTGCTGGCGCAGAAGCTGTCGCAGGTACCGGGCGTGGGCGAAGTGCAGGTGGGCGGCAGTGCGCTGCCGGCCGTGCGCGTATCGCTGGACCCGAATGCGCTGAACCACGCCGGCCTGGCACTGGAAGACGTGGCCCAGGTCATCAGCCGCGCCAACGCGGTGCGCCCGTTGGGTGCGGTGGGGGATGAGCGCCAGCAGTGGCAGCTGGAAGCGCCGCTGCAGCTGCGGCAGGCCGCGCAGTACCGCGAGCTGGCGCTGAAGGTGAGCGACGACCGCACGCTGCGCCTGGGCGATGTGGCGGTGGTGGCCGATGGCGTGGAAGACCGCTATGCCAGCGGCTTCCACAACGAACGCCCGGCGGTGCTGCTGATCGTCAGCCGCCAGCCCGGCGCGAACATCATCGCCACCGTCGATGCCATCCAGGCGCAGCTGCCGCAGCTGCATGCGCTGCTGCCACCCAGCGTCGACATGCGCCTGGTGATGGATCGCTCGCCGGTCATCCGCGCGACCCTGCACGAAGCCGAACTGACCCTGGTGCTGGCCATCGCCCTGGTGGTGCTGGTGGTGCTCGGCTTCCTTGGCCACTGGCGCGCGGCGCTGGTGCCCAGCGTGGCCATCCCGGTGGTGCTGTTCGGCACGCTGGCGCTGGTTGCGTTGATGGGCTTCTCGCTCAACACGCTTTCGCTGATGGCGCTGATCGTGGCCGCGGTGCTGGTGGTGGACGATGCCATCGTGGTGCTGGAAAACATCGCGCGCCATCGCGAACTGGGCGCCGACCGCTGGCAGGCCGCCGTGCGCGGCGCAGCCGAAGTGGGCGCCACCCTGCTGTCGATGAACGTAGCGCTGGCCGTGGTGTTCGTCTCCATCCTGTTCCTGGATGACTTCGTCGAGCGCCTGTTCCGCGAATTCTCGCTGACCCTGGTGGCGGCGATGAGCGTGTCGGTGGTCGTTGCACTGAGCCTGGTGCCGATGTTGTGCGCGCGCCTGTTCGTCGATGACGCGCAGCACGTCTCGCGCTGGCAGCGTGGCAGCAACGCGCTGTTCGAGCGCGTGCGTGCGGCCTACCTGCGCACGCTGCAGGCCAGCCTGCGCCGCCTGCGCTGGCCACTGTTGGCGTTCGTGGCGGTCATCGCGCTCAACGCCTGGCTGTTCCAGCAGGTGCCCAAGGGCGTGGTGCCCAAGCAGGACACCGCACAGCTGCGCGGCTTCGCCCGTGGCGACGATGGTCTCTCGTTCCAGGCCATGCAGCCGAAGATCAATGCCTACCGCAAGCTGCTGCTGTCCGACCCGGCCATCGAGGACATCATCGGCTATATCGGCGGCAGCAACGGGGTCAACAACGCCTTCATCATGATCAAGATGAAGCCGCTGGCCGAGCGCAAGGTGTCCAGCCAGGAGGTGATCGATCGCCTGCGCGCGCGCCTGCCCAAGCTGCCCGGCGGCAACCTGTACCTGTGGGTCGACCAGGACATCCGCCTGGAAGGCGGCGGCAGCAGCGGCCAGTACGAGTTCCAGCTGCTGTCGGCGGACATGGCGCCGCTGCGCGAGTGGGCACCGAAGGTCGGCGCCGCGCTGCGCGCCCTGCCCGAGCTGGTGGACGTGGAAGCACAGGGCGAGGCCGGCATGCGCCAGGTGGTGCTGGACATCGACCGCGAGGCCGCCGCGCGCCATGGCGTGGACCTGAAGACCGTGGCCAACATGCTCAACAACTCCTTCAGCCAGCGCCAGGTCGCCACCCTGTACGACAGCCTCAACCAGTACCGCGTGGTGATGGAGCTGGACCCGAAGCACACCCAGGACCCGGGCACGCTGGCGCGCCTGCAGGTGATCGATGGCAGCGGCCAGCGCATTCCGCTGTCGACCATCGCCCGCTGGCGCTATGGCATGGCACCGGACCGCATCTACCACAGCGAACAGTTCGCCTCGATCTGGATCGAATTCGCACTGGCGCCGGGTGTCGGCCTGGAACAGGCCACGCAGGCGATCAACGCCGCGATGGCGAAGCTGATGCTGCCACGCACCGTGCAGGCCAAGCTGTCCGGTGAAGCCGGTGGCCTGGACAGCCTGCGCGCGCGGCAGCTGTGGCTGGTGCTGGGCGCGACGCTGGCGGTCTACCTGGTGCTGGGCATCCTCTACGAGAGCTTCCTGCAGCCGCTGGTGATCCTGTCCACCCTGCCCTCGGCCGGCATCGGCGCGCTGCTGGCGCTGTGGGTGTTCGGCAACGAACTGAACCTGATCGCGCTGCTTGGCTTGTTCCTGCTGGTGGGCGTGGTGATGAAGAACACCATCCTGCTGGTGGATTTCGCCCTGGCCGGCGAGCGGCGTGGCTTGAGCGCACACGACGCGGTGATGGACGCAGCACGGCTTCGCCTGCGGCCGATCCTGATGACCTCGCTGGCGGCGCTGCTGGGCACGCTGCCGCTGATGCTGGCCAATGGTGAAGGGTGGGAGCTGCGGCAGCCGCTGGGCATCGCGATTGTGGGCGGGTTGCTGGTCAGCCAATGGCTGACGCTGTACACGACGCCGGCGATGTATCTGGCGTTGGCGAGGATTCGGGCGGGGCGGTGATTGCGGGCGGTTCATCCACGCATGGCGTGGATCTACTGTAGAGCCGAGCCATGCTCGGCTGCTTTCTGCGTCAGTCGAGCATGGCTCGACTACAGAACGGCAGGTCAGCGGGCTGACCGGATTGGACTACCTGGCGTGCCGGGCATGGCGCGACGGCTGCGCGCCACACGTCGGGTGGACGCGGCTGCAGCGTCCTGTGGCCTGTCCAGCAGCGGGACCGCCGTGCCGGTGCGCTCGGCCAGCCAGCGCACGACGTCAGGCTTCTCGATGGCCAATGACAGCAGC
This sequence comes from Stenotrophomonas sp. S41, assembly GCF_016624625.1. Classification (NCBI taxonomy): domain Bacteria; kingdom Pseudomonadati; phylum Pseudomonadota; class Gammaproteobacteria; order Lysobacterales; family Lysobacteraceae; genus Stenotrophomonas; species Stenotrophomonas sp. S41. The sequence goes on from NZ_JACVTV010000025.1 coordinate 38,289, forward strand.
ATCGTGGTGGCATCGTCCGGATAGGTCGTCTCGTTCTCGTAGCGGGAGAATGCGATCGCGCCTTTTCCGAACAGCGTTGCCGCTGCGCGCTGGGTCAATCCATAGCGGCGGCGGAATGCCAGGACGTCTTCGCCGAGCAACAGGCCGCCGTAATGCTCACGTCGGGCAGCAAGCCGCCTGAGGTTCTCGATCTGCTGTGCGGCACTGGTTACCGTTGCGCCGCATGCGGGACACTCCATCGCCAGCAGCTCGACGACAACAGGATTTCCACGCGGAGTGAAGTGACGCTCGCGCGTGGATGCGACCAAGTGCGCCTGCTGGCAGGCGGGACACATCCGAGGGTTGGCTTTGTTCATGGCGTGCTCCGGTCAGACGTATGGCGCGCTACAGGTGGCAACTGAGAAGAACGACTCGCAGGCTTCCATCCTTGCCAATGGAAAATTTGAGGTAGTAGTTGATGTCCGAATGGTGGAGCCGACGCTTCCGCACATCGTCGTAGCGGACGGCGTAGGCGTCACACGGATGCCAGGTGCCCAGCTGATCCTTGCACCACTCTGATCCCTTGTAGTCCTCCGCCTGCAGGCACAACAGACAGTCCAGAAGATCACCCAATGTCCAGCGCAGGTTTTCGAGATCCCGTTGTGCTTTGTGGGTAGCTACCCACACGTCGTCAGGCCGCAACGCGCCTGTGCGGACGCATTGCTGCAAGACCAACAGATCAATCAAGGGTGACCCGCGGACACTGATCGCCCGGCGCGACGTCCCGGAATCGTGGAGCCGCTGCAACTGTGTTGGATCAACCCTCCACAGCACCGGCTTCAATTTATCACCGTGATAAGTTTCGTCAAGTCCATGACCGCTCTTCCGCTCCCGCCGCCTTGGGTCGGCGGCTTCCGGATGGACAACCGTGAGGCGTAGGCGGGACAAGGGGAATGGCCGTTTGCGGCAGAGAGCGCCGGGCACGGGCGAGGCCCGCCTGCAGCCTGCAGATTGTTCAGTTGAATCAGTGAAGTACGGTTTCGATGGAGACCTGTCAGACGCAGGATCATCGATAGCCGGGAGCGCGCTGTCGGCGCTGATGGGGCCGCCGACGGGTCGTAGCCGTCATTGGCAGGCGGGTAATCATCCACGCATGGCGTGGATCTACGTCTCACACCACCCCGGCGATGTACCTGGCGCTGTCGCACTTACGCAGCGCCAGGCGCATCGCCGGTGCGGACGGGTCGGCCTCCAACTCCGACCGACCCTGATCGCGGCCGCACCCCCGCAGGCGCTGGCCGCCATCCACACACGTGCCGCGATCAAGCGGCTTCGGACACCTTTACTTCACGACGGGCGCGCACGGCAGCGGCCAGACGCTCCAGCACGTCCACGGTGGTGTCCCAATCAATGCAGCCATCGGTGATGCTCTGGCCGTAGACCAGCGGCTGGCCTTCCACCAGTTCCTGGCGGCCGCCGACCAGATGGCTTTCCACCATCACGCCGACGATGCGCTGTTCGCCGTCTTCCAGCTGGGTGGCGATGTCCTCGATCACTTTCGGCTGGTTATCAGGGTTCTTGAGGCTGTTGGCATGGCTGGCATCGATCATCAGGCGCGTCGGCAGCTTGGCCTTGGCCAGTGCCTGGCAGGCCTCGCCAACGCTGGCCGCGTCGTAGTTCGGCTGCTTGCCGCCGCGCAGGATCACATGGCAATCCGGGTTGCCGGTGGTCGACACGATGGCGGTGCCACCCTGCTTGGTGACCGACAGGAAATGATGCGGGTTGGACGCTGCGCCCACTGCATCGGCCGCGATCTTGACGTTGCCGTCGGTGCCGTTCTTGAAGCCGACCGGGCAGGAAAGGCCCGAGGCCAGTTCGCGGTGCACCTGGCTTTCGGTGGTGCGCGCGCCAATGGCGCCCCAGGCAACCAGATCGGCGATGTACTGCGGCGAGATCACATCGAGGAACTCGACGCCGGCCGGCAGGCCCAGCTTGTTGATGTCGCGCAGCAGGCCGCGGGCAATGCGCAGGCCCTTGTCGATCTTGAAGCTGCCATCCAGGTCCGGATCGTTGATCAGGCCCTTCCAGCCCACCGTGGTGCGCGGCTTTTCGAAGTACACGCGCATGACGATTTCCAGTTCGCCGGCCAGCGCATCGCGCAGGGGCTTCAGGCGCTGGGCGTATTCGATGGCGGCGTGCGGGTCGTGGATCGAGCACGGGCCCACCACCACGGCCAGGCGGTCGTCACGGCCATGCAGGATCTCGTGCAGGGCCGCGCGCGAGGCGCTGACGGTGTCGGAGGCTTCATCGTCACAGGGCAGCATCGCCAGCAGCTGGGCGGGCGGTGTCAGCGGTTCGATGGTGCGGATGCGAAGGTCGTCGGTGTGCGGGGGCATTGCGGGGGTTCTCCGGAACGTTGGGGGTCCCCAGCGTGGCGACATGAAAAAAGCCGCCAGGTTCGCTGGCGGCTTTCGGGAATGCGTCTGAAGGTTTCTTCAGGGTGAGCGCAGTCCTTCCTCCGCCGTGGGCTTCGGAAAGTAATACCAATAAAAGTTGGCGTGGACTGCGTTCATGGGGTGTATTGATAGCACAGCTTTTGCGCAGTGCAAAATGTTTCATCCGCAACTGGGGATGCGGTTCAGGCGGGGATCGCCTCAGCGCTTGCCGTGTACTTCCACATCCAGCAGCAGGCCTTCATGGATGTCCACCCAGCGCTCCACCACGCGGTCCAGTTCCTTCTGTGCCTCGTCCAGCTGCTCGGGGTTGAGTAGGGAGCGGGCGGTGTAGAGATCGGAGACGAGCTGCCGCAGGGTAGATTCCAGGATGGCGACCGACGGCCCTTCCAGCCCGGGCAACTGCAGTGCCGGGCTGTCGCCAAGGGTTCCGTACAGCGTGACCTGGAGCTTGCTCTGCATGATCGACTTCCCTGCGGGTGGACATGGGCAGCCGTCATGTCTACCGCGTATTGGTGACAGGCGCATGTGCCGCCCCGCGCTCACGACTGCAGACGATTGCCTCGGTGCTCGGCTTGTCGCCATTGAACCGCCGCTCGATGCGCGGCGTGATGCACCAGCGACTTCGCGCCTGCGAAGTTCAACGCCAGAAAAATTCGGGAGAAACAGCGGATTTCACGGTCTGCGGCGTATGCAATACTGCGCCGCGTTTTGATGGCTGTCGCGGATGCCCTTGGTGCTGCGCGCAGGCATGTGCACTAGATGGATTGCTACCGAAAAAGGGTGGCCGGGTCGGCAAAGCCCGAGTGACAGCGATTTACGCTTGCCAACCGGCGTCGTTTTGAGCGGCGCCGGTTGGCAATCCGTCCGCGTTCCATGGCGGGCGGTGCGTGGGGGTGCTTGCACCCGCCGGTATCGCTGACTCCGGTCTTTGCCGCCACGTACCGTCCGCCACCTATTCCGGTGGCGCTGCCGTCCTCTCTGTACGGAGCACACGCCATGAACGCAAAGCACGTCCCCTTCCCTGGTAGCGGCCACAACGACCCGGCCAACACCGAAGACGCTGTCCCTGATTCCCACGGTTTCATCGCCAACCTGCAGCGTATCGGCGCGGGTGCCAGCAGTGATGGCCACCCCTGGCCCGAACCAAAACTGCCGATTGGCCGACGCATCCAGTTGGCCGATGCCGATTGCGCCCTTGCCGGGCTACGCATCGTGCATGAAGTGATGCTGGCCGCAGAGCGCAGCCGCCAGCATGGCGGCCCGGAACATGATGTCGGCCCGCGCGTGATGGAAGGTCTGATGATGGCCTGCCTGGAACTGGGTACGCACGCGGCAGAACGGGTGCGGCCGCGGTAGCGCAACTGCATGAGTCGACTCGATAACTGCCTGCCAGCCGTGCAGCATCCTGCACGGCTGGTGACTACGCCATGGCTCGAGTTCTTCCTGGCGCCGGCATCCAGACATGCCAACGTCTGCCGTTGACGCATTCCACCAAAGTCCAAACGCCCAGAAATCTGTAGCTCCCACTGATCGACGCACAGAATCGCAGTTCAGCTTAGGTGAAATGCGGGTCAGCCTGCGTCAGATATTCCCTACTACACAACGAGCTTGACGCTGACCGGGTCATGCATCAGTTTCCGTCGCCACGAGCGGTTAATAGGACTTCGGGAACAGGTAGTTAATAAAACCCATCGTTTCACACGTTCAGGCAGCAGCGGCCACCTGCTGGTGCTGACCTGCGTGCTTACGGCCTTTTTGGCGGGCTGCGCAGTAGATGGATCAAGCGTGGGGGCCGTCCAAGACAACAAAAGCACCACCATGATTCCGGTTGACGAAGTACATAGGCAGAAGGGCGAAAAGAATCAGCCTGCCGCAGCTGGAGGTGTTTCCTTGCCACGCGCAACACGGCAAGGCATGGGCTTCGACGATGACCCATGGGGAGCCACGACCGTGGAGGAGCAGCACTGGCTGGATCGGCATGGATACCCGAACAAGGAACAGCATGAGACGTTCACCGGCGCCTCCGACGGCATCCTTTGGAGTGCGGCCAATGCTGGGGACATCGTTGCCCAAGTCATGTTGGACACGCGGGCGTTGCCAGAGCGCGAAGCCTTGGATCGACTGTTGATCAAAGGCGCTGAGGGCAACCTCTATGCGCTGCAGTCTGCTGCGTCGTTCTTTGCTGGAAGCACACAAGGTGATGTAGCCACCGGCTACGCAATCGCGCGAGTCGCCGAGATGAGAGGAGATACATCACTGGCACTGGCCAGGGAAATGATGTTCAGAACTCCATTGACAGTTGAACAGCGAATGCGTGGTGAAGCGGAAGCGCTGAAGCTCAGCAGAACGCTGGATTCCATGTATCGGGAAAAAACCGGAAACGAGTTCATCCCCGATCCTCGACCGCTACCGTCTGAGTAGTTGTTCGTTTCATACGCAAGGAGCAAGAGTTGAAAACGTCTCAAAAGAGCGCGCCGCAGGCGCCAGCGATCCTTTTGCCTCGGCCTTCAATAAGATGCTGGATGAAGCCGCGGAGAAGGTTGTTGGTGCCGCCGTTTGGCGTAACAACTACTTCAAAGGAAATGTGAGTTACACCACCAGGATCATGATGATGACCGGGCGCGCCATGATTCACGTTGAAAAGCCCTGCGGCCAGCGCGCACAGGACTCATCGAATGACGGCAGCACCGCTGGGCAACCTGGAGCCGGTGGCGGTGGCGGTGGTGGTGGTGATGGCGCTGGGCGTGGTGCTGGACGGGGTGGCCGTGGTGGGCGGCGATGCGC